>CAZHKI010000358.1:0-3645 GCA_964533365.1 uncultured Maribellus sp.
AAAATGCACGGATGATTGTCAACTACTCGGGCGGCGGTCGTTCAACCGAAGAGCCGAAGCCGGAAGGTTAATTGAGAAATCCCCCCATACCCTACAAAACGGGGTATGGGGGGATGGAATTAATATTTAAAAATCTTTCCTCCGGCCAATACCTGTTTTGTTTTTGGGTCGAAAGTGGCGCGCTGACCAGTGCGTAATGCTGCCGTTACCATAATGTTGGCAATAGAGTGGCTGTAACCGGCCTCAACCGGGGCGTTGGTTTTCGGGTCGCCCTTGCGCACGCACTCCATCCAGTTTTTCATGTGGGCGTTGGTTAACGGATCGGCACCGGTGTCGGCTCCCGATTCCACTTTAATTTGCGGCAGTTCAAAATCTTCCAGAAGAAAGGGGTTCATTCCCATAGCGCTGGCATATCTTTCGGACAGGCCGCCATCGCTGTTTATTTTGTTGGTTTCCAAATCGAGTTTACCGCCATTGGAGAAATACCACTCTTTGGTGCCGCCCGAAGAGTTGGTCTGGCGCGAAGAATAAATCACCTGGAAGCCTTCATCGGGTTTATCGTCCGGGCCATAATCGAATACTGCGGTCATGGTATCGAAGTTGCTCCTTCCGTCTTTCCATTGATAAATGCCGCCGTTGGCCACTGCCGAACGCGGATGTTCGAGGTGGGAGAACCAGTGGACCGTGTCAATCTGGTGAGCCATCCATTGTCCCGGTATCCCTGATGAATACGGCCAGAAAAGACGATATTCCAGGTATTTTCGCGGATTCCACGGTTCATAGGGACGGTTCATAAGGTAACGTTTCCAGTCGGTATCTGCCTCCTTAATTTGTGAAGTAAGTTCAGGCAGGCGCCACCGGCCCGGCTGATTTACATTCCAGGTCATTTCAACGGCAATAATTTTCCCGAATTTCCCGGATTGGATGTAATCGTGTGCCGCATGGTAGTTGGGGCCGCTTCGGCGCTGAGAACCAATCTGGACAACTTTACCGGTTTCTTTGGCGGCTTTCAACCCAATGTTGGCATCGTCCATGGTTTCGGCAAACGGCTTTTCACAATATACATCACACCCGGCACGGACAGCTTCGGCCATCAGCAAAGCATGCTGAAAATCGGCGGTACTTAATATTACGGCATCGGGTTTTTGCTCCCATAATTCGTCGGTATTTCTTGCCGTTTCAATTGTTTTTCCGGTCATTTCCTTATGCCAGGCCTGGCCTTCGTCGCGGCGACGGTTCCAGATATCGCAAACGGTAAAAAATTCAAAATTCATATCACCGGCATATTTCAAAAATGCTTTTCCCAATGCACCTCTGAAACGGCCTGAAAAACCGAGTATTCCTACCCTGACTTTATCGTTGGCTCCCAGGATACTCCCGTAACTTTTGGCCGACATACCTATTCCCCCGATGGTTATTCCGGCGGCACCAATGGCCGACTGTTTAATAAATTGTCTTCTTGAGTTTTCCATTTTATCTATTTTAAAATTGATAACTGACTTTTTATTGCTGCAATTGCCGCGGGCGCCTGAACTTTCCAATCTTCCCACTTGCATTCGATTGACATTTTTCCTTCATAATGTACATTTTTCAGCGCTTTGAAATAGGCCGTAAAATCTTCGTTGTTTTCCCGGCGCTGCACGTCCTTCTTTTTCCGCAATATGGGTGTGCTGAATCAGGTGTCCATATTTTTCAATACTTTCAGGCCCTTCATTGTCCATGAGCATATGGTAAATATCGGCAAGAAGACGGAAGTTAGGGTGATTAACTTCTTCGACTATTTTTCCGCCTTCCTCTACCGAATTAATGAAATTACACTCTTTTGTATTGAGCGGCTCCAATACCACTACCACATCGTATTTGGCTGCAATTGGTGCCATTTGGGTGCAAAGGGTAATGAACTGGCGACGTGCTTCCTCGTGCGGAAATCCTTCGGGGATAGAACGTGAGCCGCCACTTCCAAAAACGATGTATTCAACATCGGCTTTTTGCGCCCTGCGGAACGCTGTTTCCATATACTTCAGGATTTCAGGATGAACCGCTTCGGGGCCAACACTTTTCAATCTTCCGGGAATAAAACTGTTACAGGCTTTCACCGGAATAGCAGCATTTTGTGCTTGTTGCAGCTTCTGGTTAAATTCCGCCTCGCTTTTGTCGGGCATTAAAAAACCACCCACACTTTCCTCAATATAAGTATATCCGTGAGCCGCCAGTGTATCAGCATTGGAAACGCTGGTGCAAACACCGATTTCAGTCAGAAACGTATCGGGTTTTGACGAACTGCACGAAAAAAAACTCAACATAATCAATACAATTAATCCGTAAAAAACAAACTTTATTCGCATGTCATTTTTATTGATTTAAAGTTTGAAAATTTTAAATTTTATCTTCCTAGTAAGCTAATTGCTTTTTTAGGGAAAACTGATATTTATTGGTCTCAACAAGCATGATGGATATAATGTCGCAACTTTGTCTTTAAACTCCAATTAACCTATGAAGATAAATATTCATGTTATGTCCTTTTTCCCACTGACTAATTATTCCTGCAAAATCCTTTAGTCCAAGTGAACCTAAAAATAGAATATACTTTATAAAGATTTTTCATATCTTACAATAGATACATCCCCAATTAAGCCAGATTCAAATGGCTCCCAATGAGAGGCATCAAATTTTTTGTAATTGATATTCACAAAATTGATATCATAAAAAATTTGCCAGTCTACTCCTTGCTCATCCAGGTATCTGATCCTATTGGCTGGCAAGTTGGCTACCTCAAGCTCCAAATGGTTTATTCCGTTTTTCAGGTATCTGGAAATATCAGCTTCAAACGGATGTGCAAATAAGGTAATCACCTCATGCCCGTTCAATCGGATTAGAACACTCTCTTTCACCTTATCAAATACAACTTTGTACTTATCTTCTGGAGCAAAATCTTCCAAATTGAACTCCGCACTGTAACGGGCAACCCCCGAAAAGTAAGATGCAATGGTATCAGGGAGTGTGGTCCATGATAGAAGTTTATCTATTCTGGCAGGTTTTGGTAAATCAGGCCCTCCTTCCAAGAATTCAAGATTCCAGGGACCTAGTATGAAAAATTCATTTTTCTTATGCCCTGCATATTCCCATTTTGGCAACTTTGATTTTGCTTCTCCTGCAAAAAGAAAAATAGATTCTCCCTGTTTCAAATGAAATAATACTGCATTCTCATTATTTTCATTTCTTATTTCTGCGAATCCCTGGTCTCCTGTCATGGGATCATAAAAAATATAATCCTTACTATTTGTACCGATGGGAATGTAGCTGTTTATATCTTCCCCACTGTTCAAATTTGAAATGAAATAAATACTTCCATTCTCATCCCGCGTTCGAATAAAATCTAACTCATGCACGGCCATCTTTTCCTGACGATTTCCCCATTTAACAAGTTGTATCGATAATTTATCCCTTTCCAAGATGCTAATGTTTGGGAGACCAGAATTCCGAATTTCCCCCTTTAATTCATTCATTAAGACAACGGTATTTGGGTCTATGCTGCGTCCGCTGTATTCTTGTGGCAAATCTTCGAGAAAAATAACATGGAGGCCTTCTTTTATCAGTCCAGTAAGTTTCTGAAATGTTTTAAGGGGAATGTATGCACACTTGGGA
>CAZHKI010000358.1:3655-4435 GCA_964533365.1 uncultured Maribellus sp.
GTATGATTCAGTGTCTTTAACCCTCCTGCCTCAGAATGGCTTACCTGCAGTTGTGCATCGGAGATATAATCGTAGCCAAATCCCATTCCTCTCAATTGTAAAAGAGTTTTATGAAACTCCGTATTATAAAGCCACATTTCCGGATTATGAACAGTGATATTTAGTAAGATGTCCTTATCCACATTGGAGGTGTGAAGGATATCCTGAAATGGGAAATAGATTGCTATTTCATTGTCCGTTTCTGCAGATTGCAAAATTCTTTGACAATTTTCAATATACTTATTCTGTGCATTGAAATGTGCATACTGGCTGTTGGAAGGGGCAAAATTCGTTGACGCATAAAAAAGCCAACCCGGCCAGGCTGCTTCTTTGGGTGAATAAGCGGTTCCATGATAGTAAACATGGTTGATGCCGGAAACAAATAGCTTATCAAGTTCCGGTTTGCAATATGAAAGGGCTTCCCTGAAATGTTCCCGGAGCCAGGTATGCGTTTCACACGAAACCAGCGGCTTACCGGAAACATGGGCCGCTGACGAAGCAAATTTGTACACATCTGAGTTCGGCACGTTTTGAATGCTGATATAATTGCTGTCCCTATCAAGTCCTGGAATTTTAAAGGATGATGAACCAAAGGATTCAGTCTCCGGTATGTCAGCTATGGCATATACATCAAGCCAGTTTGTGGGACTTCCATGTGTTTGGTTGCGGAAGGTTACATTGTTCTTCCCGGCCCAATCCTTCACCGCCTGAATATAGTCCTGGTGTAGTTCAAAAACAGTC
>CAZHKI010000359.1:0-4434 GCA_964533365.1 uncultured Maribellus sp.
AAAAGCGCCTTTTGAACCTAACGTGATTATTACTTTTTCAACGCCGCTGTCAACCAGCTTTTGCGCGGCATTTTCAGCATCGGTTTCATTCTCAACCGGAATACCAGCGATGAAGCCGGCTTCCACTTCGTTTAAAACCAGGATGGTTATTTTAGGAATATACGATGGATCGAAATCGCGGGCCGGAGCACAATTCCACAACACAGGAATTTTTTTACGGTTAGCCAGATCAATAACATATTTGATGGTTACTTCCGGAATTTCATATTGCATGACAATCATACCAGCCTCGTCGAACACCGGCAGAGCCTCGTCGATTTTTTCCGGGATAAGCATGCTATTTGCACCCGGCGCCACCGAAATGCAGTTATCGCCATCTCCGCCAATCATAATCAAGGCATAGCCGCTGGCTACTCCACTTTCCTGAAAAACAAACCGGGTGTCGATGTTTTCATTTTCGTAATTGCGCACCATTTGCGGGGTATAGGCATCTTCGCCCACGCAAGTGACAAATGCCACATTTCCTCCGGCACGGGCGGCAGCCACGGCCTGGTTGGCGCCTTTCCCACCATACACCTGGAAGAAATCAGCACCGGTAACGGTTTCTCCTTTTCGGGGAATTCGTTCCATTTTCATGATCAAATCGACATTGGAACTGCCGACGACAACTATCTTTTTCATTTTTTAGCTTTTGATTTAAAAAAATGTTTCTTGCAACTTACTGCTTGCAACGCAAGAAGCCTGTTGCCAGAAGCCAGCAGCCTGTTTCAGTTCACCCTTGCAATGACAATCAGCGCCAATCCTACAATAAACAGTGTAAACATGGCCGCCAGCAGTTTGTTGGTACCTTTGGATGCACCAGAGAATTCTTTCCAAACAAAAACTCCCCAGGCAGCCGAAATCATGGTTGCCCCCTGCCCCAGACCGTAAGAAATGGCATATCCTGCCTGTTCCGAAGCCATCAAATTGAATTCCATGGCAGCACACCAAATGAATCCGCCCAAAATACCAATGAGATGAAGTTTAGGCGTTCCCATTTTAAAATAATCATTAAAAGCTACTTTTCGGCCGGTGACTGGTTTGTACATAAACCAGGTGTTAAAAATAAAATTAGACAGGAAAAGCCCGATGGCAAAAACAAACATGGCAGAATAAGGAGTCAGCAACCCCGTTTCGGGCGATGCAAAATTAGTGGTCATTGAAGCAGCAACAAAACGGTAAAAGAATCCCATCAGAACACCGGCAATCACAGAAATGATGATCCCTTTCTTCTGGTCGCCTTTCTTTTCCTGTGGCAGTTTTTTATAGGCTGCGGCATCGAACAAAATTGCAGCAACGACCAGCGCCAGACCCATAAACAACAATAAAGGATTTCCGAGCGGAGTGGCAATGTAGTTCACCACAACCCCAACGACCAGTGCCAGACCGATTGCTATGGGAAATGCAACGGAAAGCCCGGCAATTGCTGTTGCTGCAACGACCAGTAAATTAGCCAGGTTAAAAACCGCTCCCCCGATAAATGCCGATGATAAAGCCTTAAAATCAGCTTGTGAAAGATCGGCTATAAAACTTCGTCCCTCTGTTCCGAAACTTCCAAAAGTAAATCCAAATAGTAAAGTAGTTAACACAAGTCCAATGGAATAATCCCAGTAAAAAAGTGGAAATTCCCATTTTACAGGGTTCATCTTCAGTGTATTGGCCCACGATCCCCATCCCAGCATGGTGAGGATACAAAAAATTACTGCCAGCAAGTAAGAATCGACGATGTACATATTGATTTAGTTTAGGCCCAACTTAATCCCCCCGAAAGAGGGAAAATTAGAAAGGCAATTATTTATTAGTTTTAGTTTTCATTTTAGTTTGTTTTATCATTCCACCTCCGTGGGAAAAGGAAAGGGGCTTACAGGAATCTTTTTTTAGCCTCTTCCAAAATTGCGATGGTTGCAGTAGCTCCGCAACGAGAGCACCCCGCCTTTTGCACAGCCAGTAATCCATCCAAAGAACGCACTCCGCCGGCTGCTTTTACTTTTACTCCAGGCCCTACGCTTTTTCTCATCAATTCAAGATTTGGTATGGTTGCACCTTGGTAAGTGTATTTCCCGTCATCAACTTTCATAAAACCAAATCCGGTGGATGTTTTCACGTAATCGGCGCCCACTTTGGTACAAATCCGGCATAATTCAATAATATCCTGCTTTTTACCAACATAATCAGTTTCGAAAATTACTTTTACAACAGCCCCGTTTTTATGACAGGCTTGAGTTACCGCTGCAATTTCCTGTTCAATATAATCCCAGTCGCCCTGAAGTGCTTTTCCGATGTTGATTACCATGTCAATCTCCACGGCGCCATCGTTGCAGGCAGTTTCTGTTTCAAATACTTTCACTTCGACGGCCGAGTTCCCTGCGGGAAAACCGATAACACAACCAACAAGCACATCGCTTCCCTTCAGTAGTTCAACAGCCTGTTTCACAGCATACGGTTTAACACAAACCGAAGCCACATTATACTTTTTTGCAATTTCGCACTCACGGCGCAAATCTTCATCGGTCATGGTGGGATGAAGAATAGAGTGGTCAATCATTTTGGCAAGTTCCTGTACTTTATTCATTTTAACATATTTTGAGCATTAATCATCGATCGTCTGAAAAACCAGTTGCCTGAATTTCCAACCGGTTTCATCGTTTACCGGTCCCTGGGTTTGTTTAAAAATGATGCCGATGATATTTTCCTTTGGGTCGGCGAAATACTGGGTATTGAAATATCCGCCCCATTGAAAAGTGCCTTCGCTGCCTAAACCACCCTTGTTTTGTCCTTTATCTGTGAGAACTCCAAATGCCAATCCGTAATGTTCATTTGGCCATCCATACAATTCTCCGGTCTGGTTTCCCATGATGATTTCAACCGTTTTACGACTGAGGATTCTGACACCATTTAACTCGCCTCCATTGAGGTACATTTGCAGAAAAGTAGCGTAATCTTTTACTGTGCTGGAAAGCCCGCCACCACCAGAAAAGAAGGTTTTGGCACCTTTTACAGGATAATCGGCGTCATAAAAATCAGCCGGAAATTTTTCCCATTTCCCGTTTACTTTATGCTGAACAGCAACCAATCTTCCGGCTTTTTCTTCCGGCAGGTAAAAACGGGTGTCGTTCATTCCCAGCGGGTCAAAAATGCGTGTTTTCAGAAACTGGTCGAATGGCATACCCGACACAATTTCAATGAAATAACCCAGCACATCGAGGCCTTCCCCATAAGTATAGCTTTCGCCGGGATGATGATGAAGTGGCATTTTCGCCAGGTTTTTGATGTTCTCTTTAATTGTTACATTTTCGGTGGTAAACGCATCGATAATCCCGGCTTTATGAAATATCATCCTGAACCGTTCGTCACCGTCGATTGCTCCGTAACCAATACCGGAAGTGTGGGTCAGCAGTTGCCGGATGGTAATCTCCGATTTTGCGGGCGTTCCTGTCCAGGTGGTGTCGCTGTAACGAAACGACTTTAATACCTGCATGTTTTTAAACTCAGGAATGTATTTTGAAACGGGATCGTCGAGCCTGAATTTTCCTTCTTCCCAGAGCATCATCACAGCCGTGGAAGTGATGGCTTTGGTTTGCGATGCAATGCGGAAAATGTCGTCGCGTTTCAGGGCTTTTCTAGCCTGATTGTCGGCCATTCCGTAAGCTTTCCAGTGTACAATTTTTCCGTTGCGGGCAACCAGCGAAACAATCCCGGGAAGGTTTTCTTCTGTTACTGCCTTTTCGCACATCAGATCGATACGGGCCAGACGTTCCGAAGAAATACCAACACTTTCGGGCGATACTTCGGTTAAAACCGGCGATTTTTTAATGGATTGAGTTTGGGCATTTACCCCGGTAACCATCATTAGCACCAGGGCAATTAAAAATATTCGTTTCATAAGTCCCTTGTTTTAATTGAAGATAAAAAATGAAAAAACAGAACATTTGGCTTGTACTCAACAAAAAACTGTTACCCGTGTTTTGATGAATTATATTCAAAATTAATAGTTGCGGGGTTAAAACCAACAAAAGAATCGATTTGTTTATGCTGCCTGGAAAAATAAAATCGGGGAGGGCAGGCTGAAAAAAACAAGTAACCCCATTATAATTCCTCTGTTAATTATCAAAGGAAGAATAATGAGGTTACCCGGGAATTATTATTCAAAATTTTTATCCACCAATCATTTCAAACCCGGTGTAGGGAATCAAAACTTTGGGGATTTTAATACCTTCGGGAGTCTGGTTGTTTTCGAGCAAAGCGGCCACTATGCGCGGCAAAGCCAGGGCGCTGCCGTTCAATGTGTGCGCCAGTTGCGGTTTTTTCGTGTTCTCGTCGCGGTAACGCAATTTCAGCCGGTTCGACTGGAACGATTCGAAATTGGAAACCGAACTCACTTCGAGCCACATTTTT
>CAZHKI010000360.1:0-4423 GCA_964533365.1 uncultured Maribellus sp.
CTGCTTTGGGAGCAGGGGGTCGCAGGTTCGAATCCTGCTACCCCGACTTTAAATTTAAAAGACCATTGTATATCAATTGATTACAATGGTCTTTTTGTATGTTGTTGGAACTGTATTTGTATGAGAATTGATTGTCCAATTGAGAAACAACCCCGGCTTAACTCTTCCGTATTTTTCGACTTACACTGATTTCAAGGTCTGACTTTTTAAAGCTTTGGTGCCCGTCAATTCAATTTCAACCAAAGATCGTCGGTATCAGTTTTTTGATACCGACTCAAAAAGTGCTTCTTCTGATCATGCGGAAATCACACTTGATCTTTTTTAAAGATTTATCGAGAATCATTTTTGCAGCCAATTCTCCCATCTGTTTGAAATCGGTGGAAAGAACCGTGAGTCCATCAAGAATTATTTCATTAATCGGCGATTCATTGTATGAAATAATTCCAATATCTTCGCCAATTTTACATCCTTTATTTTTTGCTGTCCGCACAAGTTCGATAAGTTCCGTATCGAGCTGGCTATTTAAAATCAGGAATGCATCTTGCTTTTCAATTTTATTGATATCTGTACTTTTATGGAACTCATAGTTGATTTGATTCTGGTTACAGAATCTTATAATTCCATTTTTAATAATGGGAGCATACATACTTCCAGGCATCGATATAATTTTCAGCTTGTTGAATTTTTTTAATTGGGCAATCCCTTGTGTTAATCCATCAAATACATCTTCTTCAAAGTCTTGGTAAACTGCTCCATAATTTCCGGGAAGCTCATCGATATATCTGTCAAGCAGAATCAGTTTTCGGTTAGGGATCTTTTTCAAGGTTTTAACTACTTCTTTTTGAATATCAGCCTTTAACGGGAAATGTGGGGTGATAATATAGTAGTCGAAATTATCCAGATTTTCTTCAATAAATTTTTGAAACAACGCCAAATCCTGATTGTGCAAACGGATGGTAATTTCAGCCGACTCTCCAAGTGTTGTTAGAAAAGAACTGTATAGCACTTGTTTATAAGTGCTTATTCTGTCGAATAAAAGGAATATGTTGATTTTTTTGTTTTTATTGTTGGTGACATAGAATCCTTTTCCGTGAGAAGATTCAATGAGCCCTTTTTCACGAAGGATAGAATAAGCTTTTTTTACCGTTTCTTTTGAAATTTCCAGTTCATTTGATAATTCATTCATTGAAGGTATAAAGTCTCCTTCCTTGTATTCTCCGGCTTCAATCAGGTTTTGAACAGATTGAATAACCTGTTTGTAAACAGGAGTTTGTGAGTTCGTATCAATTTGAATATTAGATTTCATTTGTGCAAAATTTCAAAGTTGTTGAATGTCTGTTGGTTATAATTTCTTTCATCGTTGAGCTCTCTCACCTTATGCCCGCTTGACCTTCGGGAAGGGAACTCACATCGGATTTGTTTATTGTAGTTTATCTCGCCTTGACGTGATGCTCGTTTCATACTATTTGATTATGATGCTTCTGGATGTTATTTTATTCCTGAGTTAAAAAATTCTTAATTTCTTATTGAAAAATTAATAAATGCATTTTATATTTGCACCACACCACACAACAGTATTCCGCAGTACTTAATTGTAGTGTGGTGCAAATATAGTGATAATTAAAACATAATGAATGAAACTAATTTTTAAACTTAAAGAACTGAAGCAATTCTCTCAAAAGAGCGGGATTGCGGTAATTATCGTGCTATTTGTTCTTTGTACGATTCAGAGCGCCTTTGCTCAGAATATTACTGTTCCGGGATGGGTAAAGAACAAGGCAGGAGAAGCTATTCCCGGCGTAACGATTGCGGTTAAAGGAACTGCTAATGGAACGGTTTCAAATCTGGATGGAAATTTCTCAATCGGAAATATTTCGTCAGACGCTGTGTTGGTGTTTTCATTTATTGGGATGAAAACACAGGAGGTCGTTGTTGGAGGGAAAACAACGATTAATATTGTTATGGAAGAAGAAACAATCGGGATTGAAGAAGTGGTTGCAATTGGATACGGGACCATGAAAAAAAGCGATTTAACCGGCTCGGTTGCTTCTGTTAAAGGTGAAGATCTTGCTGAAATACCGGTAGCAACTGTGGCACAAGCCCTGCAAGGACGGACAGCCGGTGTGTTGATTCAGCAACAAACCGGGGCTCCGGGTTCTGCTATACAAATCCGCATCAGGGGAAATAACTCTATTATGGGAAGCAATGAACCTTTGTGGGTTGTAGATGGATTTCCAGTATCTAGTGCCAACATGGTAAACCTAACTGATATTGAATCAATTGATGTGTTAAAAGATGCTTCGGCTACCGCTATCTTCGGTTCCCGGGGAGCGAATGGCGTTGTGATTGTGACTACCAAACGGGGCAAAACCGGGAAATCGAAAATTACCTACGAAGGAAGTTTTGGAATTCAGCGGCTTCGTAAGAAATTTGAAGTGGCGAACGCGAAAGAATACATGCAGTTGATGAACATTCAGCAACTCAACGACTTTGGCTCGGAATATTTTACACAGGACGAAATTAACAATGCCGGAGAAGGTACCGATTGGCAGGATTTGGTGTACAGAGATGCTCCTGTTCATAACCACGCCCTCAATTTTATGGGTGGTAACAACAAAACAAAATTTGCCTTAGGTCTCAGCTATTTTAACCAGGAAGGGATTCTTTTAAATTCAGGGTACGACAAAATCTCACTGCGTAACAGCCTTGATCATGAGTTTAATAAATACCTGAGCGTTTCGTTTAATACCATTTTAAGCAGAACTACCCGGGAAGACAAGGATGATGTAGGAGGACTTCGGGGGAACAATGTGCTTCATGCTGCATTTTGTGCACCACCAACAGTTGGTCCATATAACGATGATGAAACCTACCATGAATTGAATATGGATTATCCGTTTAGTGCTACCGGTTTTATCAATCCCATTGCATTTTTAAATGAAAAAAACAGGAAATGGTTCAACAACAGGGTCATGTCTAATTTGGCTTTTTCAATTAAACCAATTGAAGATTTGACAATTAGGATTGCAGGGAATGTTGAAAATACAGAATATCGCTGGGATCGCTATGATACCCGTAAATATCCTAATTCTTCGGGTGAAGCAGGAATTGAAGTGAGGAACACGTTGGAACTGACATCGAATAATACAATTACTTACGATAAGCAAATTGGGAAACACAGTTTTTCGGTGATGGCTGGTTCTACGTATGAACAATATATATATAAACCTTTTAGTGTAACAGGCACGGGCTATATCAACGATATTCTGGAATCGTATGATATTGGTTCTGCTGAAGTTATGGGGATTCCTTCATCTGGTTTCACCGAGTGGAAATTGCTTTCATTCCTGGGTCGTGCAAATTATTCCTATGATGGGAAATATCTGGCTACAGTCACTTTCAGGAAAGATGGTTCGTCAAGGTATTCCGAAGGAAATAAATGGGGAACTTTCCCATCTGCCGCATTGGCATGGAAAGTTTCAAACGAAAGTTTTATGGAAGATATTGATTTTATTTCCAATTTGAAACTTCGTGCAGGTTATGGTGTAACGGGTAGTACGGCTATTTCTGCATATTCTACTATTAATCTCTTGGAGTCAGTTTCGACTATTCTTGATAAACAATATTATACAGGTTTTGAACCCGGATCTTCTTATCCCGGTGATTTGAAGTGGGAAACCACGGCGCAAACGAATATCGGAATTGACCTGGGATTGTTTGACAATAAAATTCAGTTTATCGCTGATTACTATGTGAAAAATACAACCGACTTGTTGAATAATGTTCAATTACCTACTTCATCAGGATATTTAAAAACCATCAAGAATATTGGAGAGATGCAGAACAAGGGGGTTGAATTTCAGTTGGATGCCTTTGTATTAAACCGGAAAAATTTCAAATGGAATATTTCATCCAATATTTCTTTCAACAGGAACAAGGTTGTAGAATTGTCAGGAGGTGAAGATATTGAAGGCACCTGGTATTCTCTTACCTGGATGGGTGATTACATCAACCTTATCAGGGAAGGTCAACCATTCGGAATATTTTACGGATATAAAGAAGCCGGTTATGATGACAACGGGAAAATATTATATCTGAATAGTGCAGGGGAACAAGTTTTAAAAGCCGACCTTACAGAATCAGACAGAACCTACATTGGCAATCCCAATCCTGACTTCACCTACAGTTTCAATTCGACGATGACGTATAAAAATTTTGCCTTGAGTTTATACTTTCAGGGAGTTCAGGGGAACGATATTATGTGTCTGAGTACGGGTTCCGCAAATTATGATTATGGATGGGGACTGAATACGTTTAAAGAAGTGCTTTATGACCACTGGACCCCGGAAAATACCGATGCCAAATATCCGGTAATTTCTTCGACCAACATCTATGCCGTTTCGGATCGTTTTGTTTACGACGG
>CAZHKI010000361.1:0-4411 GCA_964533365.1 uncultured Maribellus sp.
CCGGCGACCTCATGATTATGAATCATGCGCTCTAACCAGCTGAGCTACCTCGCCCTTTTTTTAAATTCGAGGTGCAAATATAGTATTTATTTTTTCCCGGCATCTTTTTTTGTTCAAAAATTACCCGACTTTTTTTATCTGTTTTATTTTCGTGTTGTATCTTCCATTCAGAATAATTATATTGCCAAAAAACTAACTATGGCTGAAAAGGTTCGGATACAACTTGAATATGTAATTAATTGTTCTCCAAAGGTTTTGTACAATCGCTTAAGTACCGCTTCGGGTTTGACCGAGTGGTTTGCTGAAGATGTCCGGGTGAGAGGTAAAAAATTTACATTTATTTGGGAGGGTACTGAAATGACAGCCGAAATGACTTTACACCGTGAAAACCGCCTGGTAAGGTTTTCGTGGGTTGACGAACCGGACAATTATTTTGAGTTTCGAATCAGCCAGGATGAACTCACCAGCGATGTATCATTAATTATTATTGATTTTGCCGAAGAAGGCGAGGAAGAGGAAACAGCCGAACTTTGGAATACCCAGATTACCGATTTAAAACATATTCTTGGATCATAAACAAAAACCGGAAATTCCATTTCCTTCCTGAATTAATCCCATTTCGTGAAATACGTTTGTTGCTCCCGCGCAGGGATTGTTAACTTTTTATTTACTTTACGAATCGTTAAAATAACGTAGCTTTGTAACATTTTCAAAATTAAGAAAAAGGTGGAATGAAGCGTTTGTACTGGTATATCATCAAATCTTTTTTGGGGCCGTTTTTTATGACCTTTTTTATTGTTGTTTTCGTACTTCTGATGCAATTTCTTTGGAAGTATGTTGATGACCTGGTGGGGAAAGGGCTCGATTTCAGTGTTTTGGTTGAAATGCTTTTTTATGCTTCGTTCGCTTTACTTCCCTATGCTTTTCCGTTGGCCATGTTGCTGGCTTCCATCATGACATTTGGTTCACTGGGCGAAAACTATGAACTGGTAGCCATGAAATCGTCCGGGATTTCGTTATACCGGATTATGAAACCACTCATCGTCATTGCCGTTTTTGTTACGCTTACAGCCTTCTATTTTTCGAATAATATACTTCCAAATACCAACCTGAGGTTTACAACTTTACTATGGAGTGTGAAACAACAACGTCCTGAACTGATTTTGCAGGAAGGAGTTTTTACTAACGAAATGGATGGGTACAGCATTAAAGTGGGGCGAAAAGACAAAAAAACCAACATGCTTTACGATTTGCTCATTTACGACCATACCAATAATAAATCAAATGAAAGTGTTACCGTGGCCGACTCGGGTTACCTCAAAATCACTGAAGATAAAAAATTTATGGTGATGAACCTCTACAACGGGGTCAACTATGTGGAAGAACCACCCGATAGCCGCCGCGACCAAAAAACATATCCCTACCGGAGGAATAAATTTGAAGAACAAACCATTCGAGTGAAAGTTAAAAACTTCGATTTTAACCGCCGCGACGAAAGTATTTTTAAAAATACCTACCGGATGTTAAACATCAGGCAACTGAAATTAATGGAAGATACCTTGAACAACGATTATTACACCCGGTTACAGAGCTACATTGTTCAGATAAACCTGAATTCGGCCATTAATAAAAAGTTGTATAATTTAACTGTGCCCCACGATTCGTTAAAAAGAAATATCAAAATTATAGAACCCGATACCCTTATAAATTTTGATGAATATATCGCAGGCGCCGATTCGTGGATAAAAGCCGAAATTGTTGGTTCAGCCCTTGCATCGGCCCGCAATAACATGCAAAACCTGAATATGTTCCAGGGGCAGTTGTACGAAAACAAAAAGACTATCAACAAATATGAAATGGAAAGGCACCGGAAATATACACTTTCTGTTGCGGTAATTATTTTCTTTTTCATTGGTGCGCCACTTGGTGCAATTATCCGGAAAGGAGGTTTGGGAATGCCGGTGGTTGTTTCCATTTTACTGTTTATTGCTTATTATATTGTATCAATGACCGGCGAAAAATCGGCTCGCGAAGATATTTGGGATATGGTTGGCGGAATGTGGTTTTCGTCGTTTATTTTCCTGCCGATAGGCATCTGGCTTTCTTTTAAGGCAGCCACCGATTCGGCAATTATGAGTGCCGAAACCTATTTGAAATGGTTCAACAAAATAGGATTGAACAGGTTCTTCAATAAAAAAGGCGAATCCAAATGAAAATTTTGCAGGTTACCAATAAAGTGCCGTACCCGATTAAAGATGGAGGTGCAATTGCCTGCATGAACCTGACCCGTGGTTTTTCGCTCAACGGACATAAAATTACTGTATTGGCGATGAACACCCGGAAACATCACATTATTTACGGTGAGCTTCCCGAGTCGATTACCGATTTGGCTGAATTCAGGCTGGTGGAAGTCCCGGCGCCCATTTCAAAGATTGCCGCACTGAAAAATTTTATATTCTCGCGGAAACCCTATAATGCTGTCCGGTTTATCTCCGAACCGTTCAAAAAAGAATTAAAAAAAATATTGCTGAACAAAAAGTTCGATATCGTTCAACTGGAAGGTTTGTATGTGTGCCCCTATATTCCGGTTATCCGAAAGTATTCGGGAGCAAAAATTGTGTACCGGGCTCATAATATTGAACATGAAATCTGGGAACGAACAGCTGCCATGTCGAAAGGATGGGAAAGGTTCTATTTCAGAAACCTGGCCAAACGAATTAAAAAGTTTGAAAAGAAATGGCTAAACCAGTATGATCTGTTAGTCCCGATAACCGAGCGTGACGGAAAAATTCTTGATGATCTGGGCAATACGAAACCAAAATTTGTTTCCCAAACCGGGATCGATTCTTCGGTGTTGATTCCCAATTCAAAAAAACTGAAACATCCCACGCTTTTTCATATCGGTTCGCTCGAATGGACACCCAACCAGGAAGGCCTCCTTTGGTTCCTGGAGCATTGCTGGCCGGCAGTTCAGCAAAGATTCCCGGAACTAAAATTTTATATTGCCGGGCGAAATGCACCGGGTTGGTTTCAAAAGAAATTGGATTTGCCCAACATTATTTTTGAAGGCGAGGTGCCCGATGCCTACGATTTTATCAATTCGAAATCGATTATGGTGGTTCCCCTGTTTTCGGGAAGTGGTATGCGCATTAAAATTATTGAAGGCATGGCCCTGGGAAAACCCATCGTCACCACTTCCGTCGGAACAGAAGGAATCTCTACTACCGATGGCGAGAATATTGTAATTGCCGAAACCGCCGAAAAATTTGTGGAGTCCATTTCAAGATTGATTGAAGACCGTGACTTTTTTGAAAAAATTGGCCGGAATGCCATCGAATACATTCATGAAAAATTTGATAACTTAGCTGCATCTGCTGCTTTAATTGAGTTTTATAAACAGCATACCGGATGACTTTAACCATATTATTCTGGATTCTTTTTTTTATTCTTATCTACACCTTTATAGGTTATGCACTGATTTTACTGCTTTTATACCAGTTGAAAAGAATATTTTTTGCCAAGAAACAGGACCAGTCGGATTCTGCATTTGAACCCGATGTTTGCCTGTTTGTCACGGCATTTAACGAAAAAGATTATGTCCGGCAGAAAGTCGAAAATTTGTTTTCGCTTGATTATCCCCGGGAGAAAGTTCAGTATGTATGGGTAACCGACGGATCAGACGATGGAACACCTGAATTGCTGGCAGAATATGAAACGCTTGAAATATATCATCAGCCCGAAAGACGCGGAAAAATGAACGCCATGAACCGCGGGATGAAATATGTAAAAGCTCCCATTGTAATTTTCTCCGATTCCAATACGATACTTTCCCGGCAAACTATCCGCGAAATGGTTGCCCGGTTCAGCGACCCAGGCGTTGGTTGTGTTGCCGGCGAAAAGCGGATCGTTGAAAAAAAAGCCGATGCTGCCGCGGCAGCCGGCGAAGGACTATACTGGAAATATGAATCGTGGGTAAAAAAAATGGATGCCAGTCTGAACTCAGCGGTTGGCGCGGTTGGCGAGTTGTTTGCCATCCGTACAGAACTTTTTCAGGACGTGGAACCCGATACCATTTTAGACGATTTTATCATCTCCCTCCGCATTGCGCAGAAAGGGTTCAAAATTGCCTATACGCCCAACGCCTGGGCCGAAGAAACAGCTTCGCTCAATGTTGCCGAAGAATTAAAACGCAAAATCAGGATTGCAGCCGGCGGAATGCAAACCATCTTCCGGCTGAAAAGCCTGCTGAATCCGTTCCGGTATGGATTGCTCTCGTGGCAGTATGTTTCGCATAAAGTCCTGCGCTGGACTCTGGCGCCGCTTTCGCTGTTTGCTATTTTCATCGTAAACCTGCTGATTGTAATGGTTCAACAATCCTGGATGGGGTTTGATTTTTTTTCAGTTTTCCTTT
>CAZHKI010000362.1:0-4408 GCA_964533365.1 uncultured Maribellus sp.
GCCAGAACTAAATTACGAATCCTCAATAAAATGGTGTCGTCCGCATCGCACCCAAATTTTCATTCTCGTGGGTGTCAAAAAATTGTCATGTAGGTTTCATTGGTCTCAATTTGATCTTCGATCACCACTGAAACCGGGCTGTCTTTCTGAAATCTGCGGACCGCTTTTTTTATGTTTCCACCGTAAACGGCAGTCAGGTCGAAAACAGCTTCCGGTTTAGGTCCGTCGTTAAAATTAACCAGCGGGGCAAATCCGTTGTTGATGAACCTTTCGTCATTCACGCTAATGGTGCTGTGACCGTGGTTTCCCTTGGTTATTAAAGTCCAGCGCTGACAATCCTGGCAACTTCCCCAAAGATCGAAACCAGCCTGCTCGAGCGTGTTGTAACCCTGATTGCCAGGGTCTATGCTCCAGCGAACACCGTTCAGTTCGAAAATGAATGAACCGGCATCCATGTTTCCGTGGCTGGTGGTAGCGCGACCGCCTTTTCCACCAAAATAATAATTCCGGGAGTCGTTTTCGCCGCCAGTAAAAATTACAATCGGGTTATCGCCCTCGCCTTTCCAGTTTTGCGGGACTTTTACACTGCTTTTCTCCTCAAACTGCGACATCCAGACCAACGCAGCCCCTGATAAACGCGACAATTCGCCAAGATTGGTAATCGGAAGGAGAAACCGGTCTTTTTCAAAAAAAGTTTTATTTCCGGTTTTTGCGGCAAACCAGGCCAGGGTTACGTCACCGGCTTCGCTGCGTTTGTCGCCGCAATCGGCAAAGTTGTAGTACCAGCCCGAAGGAGTGTTCATGAGCACCCTGTAAACCGCACTTTCTTTCAGTCCGGGATAATCGGCAATTCCGAAATCGGTGCCAAATGCGCTTTCGAGCATGGCCGCTGTAACCACGG
Source organism: uncultured Maribellus sp. (assembly GCA_964533365.1). Classification (GTDB taxonomy): domain Bacteria; phylum Bacteroidota; class Bacteroidia; order Bacteroidales; family Prolixibacteraceae; genus Draconibacterium. Next base: position 902 of record CAZHKI010000362.1, read on the forward strand.
TAAAACTGGTTCCATAACTCCAGTAGGTTGAGCCTTCGGGATAAACGCCGTCGGGCTGGTATTCCACCAGGGCATGAACCATCCCGTCGAGTGCGCGGTGAATGGTTTTTGCAGCCAGTTCAGGATCTTTTTCGGCAATGGCAATGGAAGCGGCAATCATTCCGCCGTTGCAAACCTGGTTCCAGTTGTTTGTTCCGTAGGCCCAGCCGGGATTCTTCCCGTTTTCGGGCCAACTGGGTTTTATACCTTTTTCGATGAGTGCTGTTTTTGCCAGTTCGATGGTTGATTTGGGAAGTTTACCGGCCGTCCAGTCGAGCGCAATGGCCACCGCCATGCTCATTTCGGCCACATCGAGATAATGCGACGGGTTCCAGTTGGTGAAATTACATACCGCGATTACTTCTTCGTTTATTCGTTTTAATATTTTCGAATCCTTATCGATACGGTAAACCATACCGAGCATATTCATCCGGTACAACATTTCGCGGCTCACACCCAACAACCGGCGGCCTTCAAGTTTTCGTTCCAGAAATGGTTTTTTCTGAATCTCAGCCGCATTGGACTGAATGGCTTTGTACATGTTCTGAATTACCGGATCAGTTTTCAGTTTGACTTTCACCAGTTTTTCAAGTTCGGCATTTAACACCAGCCGGGGCTGCGATTTCCGGAGGTTCTTCTTCAGATAGTCCGTTGTAACGGGATTGTAGAGCTTCTGGGGTTCTTCGGCACCCGATAATTCAGATGACCAACCCCATCGAGGGATTACAAGAAGCAGGCAAAACATGCCGGTTAAGATCAGGTTCCTGATTTTCATTGCAGTTCGTTTTAGATGTGATTATTGCATAATGACAGATTTGCTGTAACTGATTTTTTGCTGGTCGGGTTCACGGTTCCCGGTGAGAATATTTCCTTCTGTTTTAATATTTTTTGTGGCATACGATTCCATGCCAAAACCGTTGTTATAATGAATCAGATTATTGCTGATTTCCAGATTTTCGGAGCCGCGTGATAAAAATTCAGCCATTACCCCGCTGCGGTCATTTCCTTCGATCAAATTACGGGACACTTTAATGTTTTCCGATTCCGAAATCAGCAGGCCGTAATATGCATTGCGGGCAATTTCACAATTTTCAACACTGGCATTTTTACACGCCGACAATGCGAGCCCGCTGCCGTGCGGAGATGTAACCAGCCGGGAATCTTTCACTTCCACATTTACACTGTGGGTAATTAAAAGGTTGTGCTGAAGTTTTGGCCCCGGGACCACATCCGAACCGTTTTCGCTGAAATCGCAATTCAGAATTTTAACATTTTCGGCGCCACTAATAAAAACGCCGTTCCAGGTAGCATTCCGAACCGTAATATTTTTTAACGTGATGTTTTTCATTTCGCCTTCGAACTGGCCCAAGAACATGATTCCACCGCGGTTTGCGCCACTGCGGAATGAACGGCGGCTGTTGGGATCGCTTCCGGGATCAGTATTTGCGGCACATTCCAGCACCAAATCGCAAAGGGTGACGTTGCTCATATCGCTGGTTTTATTTACAATGGCATCGCGTCCGCCTTCAGGATCAAGGAAAAAGATGGTTTGCTGTCCTTCTCCGGAAAGGGTAATTCCGGATGGAATTTCCAGTTTACCGGGAATTTGATGTATTCCGGCCTTTAAAACCACCCAGCCGTTATGCCTGGCTGCCTTGTCAAGCGCATCCTGAACCGGTTCGCCCGGGTTTACCACAATTGCATTTTCAGGAACTTTTGTTGTTGCCTTTTCCAGCGCGCCTGCAGGCCAGGCAATTTTCGAGGGTTCCGGTTTTCCTTTTGGGGTGGCTGTTATATTATCGGGTGCCCGAAAAGCGGTTAACACGCTGACATCGGCTTTCGGTCTGACCGAGTCGGCTGCCATTTTGGTATAGGGAACTTCAACTCCCTGAGCGGTATAATGGCGATAAACATATTCATAATCGTCGCGGATGGTTTTGGCCCGTTCCGAAATTTTCCCGTATGACCGGGGCATTTCGCCCATTAAAAAGCTTGCGGTGTATTCGTAGCCCAGGGCAATTCGATTTCCGGCAACCGAAAACAGATCGACACCCTGTGTATAAGCGACCTGTGCAGCTCCGGCAAATTCACCCAAACCTAACTGAACGTGGGCCTGATCGCGCATGGTCTCCTGGCACTGGCCGCTGGGCCAGATGTATTTGAAAATACTCCCGTTCACCGGTCCATATAAAAAATGATGAATGGCGTTTTGAAACATTTCGCGGTTATCGGTATAAACGGCAATAGCCAAAATGGAATGGATGATAGCCCCATCCCAGTTTCCGTTGGCTTTTGGGAAGTAGAAACGCATCAACGGGTAATAAACAGTCATGAGCATATGGGTGAACTGCTCCTGTCCTTTAGAACTCCAGCCGGAATCAGTACAGCGCAAAATTTCTGCGGCGTTGCAAAGCTGGTGACCCGTCCAGGCGGCCAGCAGTTTGGCGTCGTTGTAATCGAAATCCCATAAAACCGGTGACCAGGAATCCAGAATTGCCATGGCCTTTTCAGCATATTTTTTTTCGCCGGTGATATACCACAACAATGCACAGTTGTATGCCAGTTTCGAACCTTTCGATAAATCGTCGCCACCAATATTCGGACGCCCGTAGGGACCCCGTAAAACATGTGCATGAGCTTTTATCTCAAAATTCAAATCGGTTCTCACCACTAAACTGTCGAATGCATTTTTCCAGGGTTGTTTGCCTTTTAAAACCTGTTGTTTCATATAATCCAAATCGGCCCTGGTTTGATGTATTCCCGGATGTACAAAGGGTTGTGACCAAACAGCATTTGAAATGCAAAACAAACAAACGAAGAAAATAATATGGATCCGCTTTTTCATATTTCTTAATTTATTGAAGTTGATATCCAATCTTTTTTTGATTTTCGCTTTCAGTTACTACGAAATTTACCCGATCCGGTTGAACATAAAGGTTGCTTATTTGTACGGCTGGCGGATTATTTTCGAAAGGAATAACCAGGGTAACAAAATGAACTGTCACCTGATGCTGATTTTTTAGTAACCGGTAACAAAACGCGGGGCGGGATTCTTTTTTAGTGTATTGAAAAGATACCCAACCCTCTTCTTCGATGAGCTCCAACCCGGGTTGCGGGATAGTTTTAACGAGGATGTTCCAGCCAGCATCAAAACCGGAAGCGGCCGAATGATTTCCGCGATTAAAAATCGCGTCACCCGGTGTAAACTGAAAGTGGATGTCAATATCGCCGACGGCATTTCCGGTGGCTTCATCAACCACCACAAAATATTTCTTATCCACGAAGAATACCGAACGGCGATGAGCCAGATTTTCGTAACTCTGATTTTCAACAACCAGAATATCAAGGTTTTCGCCGGGTTGCCAAAGCAGCAGTTTTGGAGCATATTTTGAATTTTCTCCATTCAGGGTTAACGTCTGGTGAACTTTTGTCTGGCGGAACCAGGCGCGGCCTTCCGGATCGCCACTG
>CAZHKI010000363.1:0-4408 GCA_964533365.1 uncultured Maribellus sp.
ATTCCGGACAAAGCAAAAAAGCGCAGGTTGAAGAGATGTTCGACAAAATCTCTCCGAAGTATGATCTGTTAAATCATTTGTTGTCTTTTCATATCGATAAAATCTGGCGAAAAAGGGCCATTGAATCGTTGCGTTCCCGGAATCCGGAGAAAATACTGGATGTGGCAACCGGAACCGGCGATTTTGCTTTGGCTGCCATGCGTTTAAATAATGCCATGGTCACGGGGGTCGATATTTCGGAGGGGATGCTGGAAATTGGTCAATCCAAAATCGAAAAAAAAGGATTGTCCGAAAGAATTCAATTGCAAAAAGCCGATTCGGAGAACCTGCCTTTTGGCAATCACTTGTTCGATGCTGTGACCGTAGGTTTTGGCGTGCGGAATTTTGAAAATCTCGAAAAAGGCCTTGCTGAAATTTTCAGGGTACTTCGGCCCGGGGGTGTTTTGGCGGTGCTCGAATTCTCAAAACCCAGGAAAGCACCGTTCAGGCAACTGTACCATTTTTACTTTAGTCATGTTTTGCCATTGTTAGGACGGTTTATTTCGAAACACAGCAGTGCTTATTCGTACCTGCCCGAATCGGTGAAGGAATTTCCCGATGGCAACGATTTTACGGGTATTCTTGAAAATACAGGTTTTGTAAATCCTGAATTTTTCCCGCTGACTTTCGGCATTGCTACCCTTTATTTGGCTATAAAGCCCCAAAATTGAAGCAGGTTAAACAATAATTACGATATTTAACGGTTTTTGAGAAAAGTAACATTTTTGATTTGAACAGGTTGAAAAAAATAGTTGTTATCACAGGATTTATTTTTTTTGTTTTGACTGCATTTTCGCAAAAGCAAAAAATAAATTATCTCACCACGTTCGATGATAAACTGGTTCACTTTGGGTTTTCCCTTGGGGTAAACACCCTCGACTTTGCTGTAACCAATTATCGATTGATGGAAGAGAATCCCGAATTTGTACCGGCAAACTGGCAAGGGGATAAAGAGCAGATTACCTACAAAACTTCGGTCAGGTCGGATGTGGCAGAACTGGTTCCGGGCTTTACCGTTGGAATTATTTCCAGCCTGCGTTTGTCGCGTGATTTTGATTTGCGGTTTCTTCCCGGATTATCGTTTGGTGAACGGAAACTGACTTATAACGTTGATGTTTGGGATATTTATAAAAATAATCCCAGCACGTATTATTCCATTAAATCCACGTTTCTTGATTTTCCGCTGCTGATCAAGTATAAAGCCCGAAGGATTAATAATGACAGGCCCTACATTATTTTTGGTACAGCTTACCGGCATGATATTTCGCGAACAGCACAGGAAGACCTGGTAGGTTTGAAAAATGCCGGTTTTTATGGCGAAGTGGGAGGGGGCTGGGATCATTATTTTACCTTTTTCCGTTTTTCCGTGGAAGCCAAAATGAGTTTCGGGTTGAACAACCAGTTGGGAGCTGTCCCCGAGGCTACCCAGCGGCCTTATTATTCGCAGTCCATTAAATCGCTGCGCTCAAATATCTTCACATTATCGTTTCATTTCGAATAGCCCGAAATATTTTGCCGGTTAAATTCAGCACAAAAAATTCCGGCAGCGATGGCCACATTGAGCGATTCGGCCTTGTTCCCGTTATTTGAAAATGAAGGGATTTTTATCCGTTTGCTGATTTGTACCCCGATTTCATCCCTGATTCCGTTTCCTTCATTTCCCAATACCAGCAGGGTGTGGGCGGGGAGTTTTTCTTCAAACAGGTTATTCCCGTCCAGAAATGCGCCTAAAACCGGGGTATTTGAATGGCTGGCCAGGTTATAAACCGGTTCGAAGGAAGTCTGCCAGACGCGAATCCGGCAAAACGAACCCATGCTGGCCTGGATCACTTTGGGATTGTAGAGGTCGGCTGTGTCGGGCGAACAAAACAAATCTTCAATTCCGAACCAGTCGCAAATACGGATAATGGTTCCAAGGTTTCCGGGATCCTGTATTCCGTCGAGATAAAGCGACAAACGCCCGGGTAATTCAGATGGCAGTTCGGGGGTGTCCGGAATATGGCAAAGTGCCAGGCTGCGTTGCGGATTTTTCAGTAAACTGGCTTTTTTGATGTCGTCGTCGGTAACTTCGAAGACCGGAACGGATTCTTTTAAGTGATAACCGTACTCTGCCAAAAACTCCCCGGTTGCGTAAAGTTGTTTCATCTGGTAGCCCGAGCCGGCAACTTCCATTACGTTTTTATCTCCTTCCACCAGAAAGAGTTTTTCTTTCTGCCGGTATTTTTTCACCTGTAATGAATGTATTTTTTTAATCGTACTTTTACCAATCATCTGAAAATTTTAACACGGGTAAAATAATAGAGGTAAAGTTACTGTTTCTAAAATAAAACACTTCATTATTTTTGTTGAATAAAGCAAAAGCTGTGGGCATTATCAATAATCTGAAAATAGCATTTTACAGGATCATTTTCCTGCTTTCCGCAGGAGTGTTGTTGTATTCGTGCTCATCGGTAAAATATGTGCCTGAAGATAAATTTCTTTTAAACAAAGTTGAAGTCAGCATTGATAATCCCAAAATCAGCAGGGAAGAAGCCAAACAGTTTGTGCGGCAAAAAGAAAATTACAAGATTTTGGGTTTTGCACGTTTTCACCTGATGTTGTATAATATGTCGTCGAAGAAGAAAACAGAAGGCTGGCTGAAAAGGATTGGCGAACCACCCCAGGTTTACGACGAAGCATTGGCCAGGCGGTCGGAAGATCAGTTAAAACAATACTTGAACAACAAAGGTTATTTTCTGGCATCGGTAAGTTCAGCAGCAAATGTGAAAGAAAAAAGCCGAAAAATAAACCTTAAGTACAGCATTGAAACCGGCGAACAATACCGCATCCGGAAAATTAACTACCACATTGCTGATTCGTCATTGCGCGCGCTTTTTTTGGCTGATACGGTACAAACTTATATTCGGACAGGAACCCCGTTCGATTATTATTTACTCGATCGGCAACGTGATAAAATTGTTGAACTATTCCGCAGCAAAGGTTATTACTATTTTTCGAAGGACGATGTGCGCTACCTGGCCGACAGTACCCGGAGCAGCCGCGAAGTGGAACTCGATTTGTTTGTGGGCAATTCTCGGATAAACGAAGCCGATTCGGTTAAAGTGTTTACACCTTATTCTCTTAACCATTTTTACCTTTCGGTACTTCCGGGGAACTCACCCGTTACAGGAGGACCACTTTCCGGGAATATTTTTACCGACACCCTAACCTGGGAAAATACCGATTTATACAGCAATCATCAGTTCAAATACAATCCGGGATTGTTTAAACGTTCGGTTTTAATGCAAAGTGGTTCGCTGTACAATCTGAAAGATGTGGAAAGTACGTTTAACGCCTTCAACCGGTTGCGCCAGTTCCGCTTCATTGATATTCGGTTTGCCGAACCAGCCAATCTGAAAGACACCAATCTGCTCGATTGTTATATCCGGCTGGCGCCTTTAAACAAACAGTCCACTTCGTTCGACATTGAAGGGACCAATACCTCGGGGAATATGGGAATTGCCGGGAATATAAACTACCAGCACCGGAACCTGTTCCGGGGAGCCGAAGTTTTCCAGGTGAACCTGAAGGGGGCTATGGAACGGCAACGGCGTGTGGTGGAGAATATGCCTGAATATTTTAACACCAGAGAGTTTGGTGTAGAATCGAACATCACCATTCCAAAATTAATCGGCCCCGGTAAATACATTAATGCTTTTCAGTCGGTTTTGCCTAAAACGGTATTTACCATGGGATACAACTTTCAGCGAAGGCCCGAATATACCCGAACCATTGCGAATATTAAATTCGGTTACGACTGGATGAACTCAGAAAAATCGAGAAATACCTGGAACCTGCTGGATTTTAATATGGTCAATCTTTATCAGTTCGACCCCGGATTTATTGATTTGATCAAAGACCTGTACATCAAGAGCAGTTTTACCGATCACCTCATTCTGGCGATGAACTATTCATACGTTTACAATACGCAACGGCTGAACGTGAGCCAGAATTACACCTATTTGAAATGGAACGTTGAATCGGCCGGAAATATACTGAACGCGCTGTCATCAGCATTAAAACTGACCAGGGTGGAAACTGTTGATACACTTGGGCTGGGGACATCGCAGTATTACCGGATTTTTAACACGCGGTTTGCCCAGTATCTGAAATCGGACTGTGAATTCCGGTACGGATATTTTATCGACAGGTATAACTCGGTGGTGGCGCGGGCATTTATCGGGGTGGGGCTTCCTTACGGAAATTTTGATGTTCTCCCGTTCGAAAAGAAATATTTTACCGGAGGGGCTAATGGAATCCGAGCCTGGCAGGTTCGTTCGCTCGGCCCCGGGACTTACAAAGCCCCGTCCAATGCCTATCCCAACCAATC
>CAZHKI010000364.1:0-4400 GCA_964533365.1 uncultured Maribellus sp.
GTTAAAGAAAATGATGTCATTGGGAAACACCATTATGAAGTTTTTCCTGACCTTCCGGAAAAATGGCGAAAAGTTCATCAAAAAGCACTGCAGGGTGTGATTTCAAGAGCCGATGAAGATTTATACATTCGCGAGGATGGCTCAGCTGTATGGACCCGCTGGGAATGCCGCCCCTGGTCCGAATCTGATGGTTCAATTGGCGGAATTATTGTTTACACTGAGGTGATAAACGAACAAAAACGAAAAGAAGAAGAAGTAAAAAAATTAAATCAGCGGCTGGAAGTCCTGATTGAATCCATTCAGCAATTGTCATCGGCCCAGTCACTCGATACCGTGCAGGAACTGGTGGCCAAATCGGCCAGAAAACTCATTGGCGCCGATGGGGCAACCTTAGTTTTGCGTGAAAACGATCATTGTTCATATGTGAACGAAGACGCTATTCAACCGCTTTGGAAAGGGAGAAAATTTCCGATGAATTCCTGTATTAGTGGCTGGGTGATGCTCAACAAAGAACCTGTCGTTATTGAAGATATTTTTTCCGACGACCGTATTCCCAAAGAGGTTTATAAACCTACCTTTATAAAAAGTATGGCTATGGTTCCCATTAATCAATTGGAACCGATTGGTGCCATTGGAAATTACTGGAAAGAAACGTATTTGCCCGATGAAAGAGAACTGCAGTTGCTTCAAACCCTGGCCGATGCCGCTGCCCGTTCCATCGAAAACATTAAACTTTATGCTGAACTGGATGATCGGGTGAAACGCCGCACCGAACAGTTGCAATCGGTAAACAAGGAGCTGGAAACTTTTACCTATTCGGTTTCACACGACCTGAAAGCGCCATTGCGCGGCATCGACGGGTACAGCAAGTTGCTGCTGGATGAATACGGTGAAACCCTCAACGAGGAAGCATCCTACTTTATACAAACCATCCGTAGTTCCACCCTTCAGATGAACAGGCTCATCGATGATTTGCTTAACTATTCGCGCCTCGAACGCAGTCATTTTAAAAAGGAAGAAATTGCTTTGAATCAGTTTGTTGAAACGCTGGTTACCTCTTTTCGCGGCGATCTGGAAAAGTACAAATTCTCGTTATCCATCGTCATTCCTGAGGTGAAAATAGTGGCCGATTCAACCGGGCTCTCCATTGTTATGCGGAACCTGATGGAAAATGCCATAAAATTCACCTGTCAAAAACCGTCGCCATTCATCGAAATCGGTATGGAAGAAAAGCCGGGTTCGTGGATTATCCGGGTGAAAGACAACGGTGTTGGTTTCGATATGAAGTACCACAACCGGATATTTGAAATATTTCAACGGCTTCAACGCGCCGAAGATTTTCCCGGAACCGGGATCGGCCTGGCCATGGTGGCCAAAGCTTTGTCCCGGATGGGCGGGAATGTTTGGGCCGAAAGCGATCCCGGCGAAGGTTCTGTTTTTTATGTTGAAATTCCAAAAATTTTATCCATATGAACAGACAAAACAATAATCAACCTATTATGCTGGTTGAAGATAACCCGGTCGATCTGGATCTTACCCTTCGCGCCTTCCGATCGCAAAAACTCGACAATCCGGTGCTGACAGCCCGCGACGGCGAGGAAGCCCTTGCCTATATTGTAAAATGGGAAAAAGGCGATCTTTCACCTGTGGTTATTTTGCTCGACCTGAAAATGCCCAAAGTAAGTGGGCTCGAAGTGTTGAAAGTGTTAAAAAACCATCCCCGTTTTAAAACCATTCCCGTCGTTGTTCTCACCACTTCGTCCGAAACATCCGACGTTCATGCTGCTTATGAACTTGGCGCCAATTCATACATTGTCAAACCGGTGGATTTCGAAAAATTTTTAGATGTTGCCAAACAAATCGACCTGTACTGGAGAGTATTAAACAGACTGGACGTATAAACAAAACTTATGAATATTTTATTGCTTGAAGATAATCCCACCGATGCCGCATTGTCGGTTCGGGCTTTAAAATTGGCATTTCCGGATTGCATGATTGAGCATGCCCCCACCATTGGGGATGCTTTACGGTTGCTCCGGCAAAACCTTCATTTCGATGTTGCCCTGCTCGATATGCAGTTGCCCGACGGGAATGGAATGGATATATTGCTGGAAATCAGAAAATCGGAGAGGGATATGGCGGTGGCCATGCTTACCGGCTCGGGCGACGAAGAGGTGGCAGTGGCCGCCCTGAAATCGGGCGCCGACGATTATGTGGTTAAAAATACCGGTTATTCCGATCGGTTGCCTCAAACCATCGAATATGTCATTGCCAGCCACCGGCAATCGGTCAAAAACGAGTCAGTTATTATTCATGTGCTATTGGTCGAACATAACCTGGCCGATGTCGATCTGACCAGCCGGCACCTGGTCCGTTATGCCCCTTTTATCCAGCTTGAAAATGTGATGAGCGGCGAGGAGGCGCTGAAACGTTTACCCTTGCAAAAATCACCATCCGGTAAATGCAGGTACGACCTGATTCTGATGGATTACCGGCTGCCGGGAATGAATGCGCTCGAATTCATTAAAACCATCCGGCAGGAACGAAAACTGAATATTCCCATTATTCTTGTAACCGGACAGGGAAACGAAGAAGTCGTGGTCCAGGCCCTGAAACTGGGCGCCAGCGAGTACCTCGTGAAACGTGAAAACTACCTTTCGCGGCTCCCTTCGCTCATTCAAAGCGCTTACCAGCACTGCGAATTGAAACGAAAACAGGACGAATTGGCCCGGAGTGAAGCCCAGTACCGCCTGCTGGCCGAAAATTCCGGTGATATTATTTTTACCCTCGATTTCGATTTAAACTATACCTATGTCAGCCCGGCTATTTTTTCGGTCAGGGGCTACAAACCCGAGGAATTATTACACCGGAATATAATTGAAACGCTGAGCCCCGAATCCGTTGCAAAGGTGATGAAAATATTTGGGGATAAGTTGCCCTTGCTGAAAAGTGAGAAAATTGATGCCATTGAATCCGTTGTGTTAGAGTTGCAAACCTTAAAAAAGGATGGAACGCCAATATGGGTTGAAGTAAAAGTTTCGCCTTCAACCGACGTGAACGGAAAACCTGTCGGGGTACTGGGTGTTACCCGTGATATTTCAAAACGTAGAGCTGCACAGGAAATGCTTCGGAAACTTTCCCGCGCGGTTATCCAAAGTCCCAACAGCATCTCGATAACCGATGTGGAGGGTAATTTTGAATATGTAAACCCTCAGTTTTCGAATTTAACCGGTTACACGCCCGAAGAAGTATTGGGTAAAAATCCGCGCATCCTGAAATCGGGAAAACAACCCCGATCATTTTACCAACAGCTTTGGGAGACCATTTTAGCTGGCAACGACTGGCATGGCGAATTTCAAAACCGCAAAAAAAACGGCGATTTGTATTGGGTAAAATCCATCATTTCGCCACTGGTAAACGACGAAGGAAAAATTACCCATTTTGTGGCCGTGAAGGAAGACATTACCGATAAGAAAAAAATATTAAATGATTTGATAGAAGCGAAAGAGAAAGCCGAAGCAGCCGACCGTCTGAAAACCGCTTTTCTGAACAACATTTCGCACGAAGTACGCACCCCGCTGAATGGTATTTTGGGATTTGGCGAACTGTTGGCTCAACCTGACTTGTCGGAGTTGGAAAAAAAATCCTATTTTGAAATTCTTCAGCAAAGCAGCGACCGACTGGTCAATACCATCACTGATTTTATGGATATTTCCCTGATTACCTCGGGGAACATGAAGGCTGACATAAAACGGATTTCGGTTTCCGATTTGTTCAACAGACTGAGCGAACCGTTTGAAACCAGTTGTTACCGAAAAGGTTTGAAGCCCGTCATCGAAATGGAAAACAGCCGGCAAATCTATTTTAATACCGATGCGGAACTGCTGGTCAAAGTTTTTCGCCATATCCTCGACAATGCCGTAAAATTCACCAACAAAGGACAAATTACTTTTGGTTGCCAGGCCGGCGAAGAAATAATCTCATTTTTTGTGAAAGATACCGGTAAAGGTATCGATACAGAGGTGCAAAAAAACATGTTTGACCATTTTGTACAGGAAGACTCCCGGAATATCCGCGGGCACGAGGGAAGCGGACTGGGGCTTTCCATTTCCAAAGGATTGGTTGAATTGCTGGGTGGAACCATTTCACTCGAATCAGAGAAAGAAAAGGGAACTATCGTCACGGTTTCTTTCCCGGTAATGCAGAATAGTGCAGTACCCGATAATGAAAAACCTGCACTGATAACAAAGTCTCACGCAACGGAAGTGCTGGTTGTTGACGACGACGAAGTAAACCGGATTTACCTGGAAACGCTCCTGAAGCGGATTGGGTTAAAAACAGTTTCAGCCGTTAACGGGAAGGATGCCATCCGCCAATATGCTGAAAATACTGACGTTGCT
>CAZHKI010000365.1:0-4375 GCA_964533365.1 uncultured Maribellus sp.
TTTTTAATATTGAAATAGAAAGCATTACCCCATGTAAAATCAGGAACCGAACTGGATTGTGCAGAAATTATTCCTGCCCCCGCCAGTAAAAAAATAAATATGTAGGATAATATTTTCAAGCGTAAATCTGATTTTCCTAATTCTGCAGAAATGCAGAGAAGCGCCTGTCCTACCGGTGAAATTTCTCGGAAATAAATTTCAAACCGTCGAACAAACCGGTTCGCCAGTAGCTCCATTCGTGTCCGCCATTCCTTACGCGAAATTCGTGCGGGATTCCCAAATCGCGCATTTTTACATGGAGGGCAGCATTTCCTTTGTACAGGAAATCATCGTCGCCGCAATCGATATAAAACCGGATGCTTTTCAATTTTTCTTTGTCCACGCTGTCGAGTAAATGCAGCGGACTGTATGCTTTCCAGTGCTCGCTGACATCGTTGGTTGGTTTTGGCCCGTGGATTGTTCCGAAAAAGCGGTCGTACATGTTTCCGTTCAGCACCTCTTCGTCAGTAAAAGTGCCGGCGCTCATGGCCACACACGACGAGAACAGATCAGGGTGCCGCATCGAGAGCAACAACGCGCCGTTTCCACCCATCGAAAGCCCTGCAATGGCACGGAATTCCTTATTGGCGCGTATGCGGTACTGTTTTTCGATAAAAGGGATAAATTCGTCAACAAACATGTCTTCCCACGGATCTTTCCCGTCGATGCTGTTGCTGTACCAGGTAACTTTTCCGTCGGGCATCACAATGATACACGGTGGAAAATCACCGTTGGCAATGCCGCGATCGGCAATGCTGTTCGCCTCGCCAAACTGAATCCAGCCGGTTTCGTCGTCGGAATAGCCATGCAACAGGTATAAAACCGGGTAACTCCGGTTCGAAGTTTCGTAATCGGGAGGAAGATAAATGGAATACTCCACCGGGTAGGTTACTTTTTTACTCTCAAATTTTAACGATTCAATTACTTTTCCGGTCTGGGCTGAAAGTGAAATTACTGATATAAAGGTTAAGACTATAGCAAAAAAATTTTTCATGATGCGGATTAAATTAAAATTACAGATAACAAATCTATGAATTTAGCCGAAACTAAGAATTTTATTTTTCAAAAACCATATCGCCCAGTTCGTGTTTGTCGAACCGGTTATTTTCCAAAACGGGAGTCGAACCACCTTTATAAATGAAAATAGCCGCTTTTTGTGTTTGGGCCTGATTTATAAAATAGTTCTCTTTCAAAATCAGGTCTTCTGCTGGAGAATTGATAGAAAATCCATATCCTTTGCCATTTGTACCATTATTTTCGATAATGTTTTTCACAAATGTATTTCGGTGCGGAGCGTTGGATTCCCTCTCCCCGCGCAGGTTTACTCCGTCGCTTTGATTGCTGAAAATATGATTTTCGCTGAATATTACATCTGTATCCTTGTGCCCGGTACAAATTCCAAACCTCCCGTTTTGGTATATTCTGTTGCCGGATACCTGACTTTGGTACACGCGCCAGCATATAAACAACCCATCGCGGTCGTTGTGATGAATGTCATTATTTTCAATCAGGGTGAAAGGCGAACCGGTCCCGGGATGCAAGCCGGTATTGCCGCTACCCGAAATTTCACTGTTTTTTACCGTTACATTCTCCGTGATTTGCCAACTGATACCCTCGCCATTAAAATCTTTCACATGAACGTTGTCAACCGTAACATTTTTTGACTTCAAAATTAAAATGCCAGCGCTGTTGCAACCATCGGCAAAAAAATTTTCAGCACGGTTTCCATCGGCAGTCAGGTTTTCAACCACCACATTTTCAGCGTCAATCACCTCAATCACCGATGAAGCGTTGGAAACCAGGCCGTTTTTATCGGAGCGGTAATCACGGATCAACCCTTTGTCGATATAAATTACATCGTCAAGAATATCTGAAATATATGCCGTGGAAACATTCCAGCAACCGCTGTTGTCGCTGTCGGTCACCTGAACTTTCATCCCCGTTTCGAAACCATCGGCATTTTCAACCGTCAGTTTCAGTTCGCCATAATCGGCATCCACCACAAACCGGGTTCGTACGCCCTTCCCTCTTTTCAAAATTGTTTCGCGGCCTGCGCCCGAAAGTGTTATGTTACTTTTCATCTGCACCGGGGCAATAATTTCAAATGTTCCGGGTGTTAACCTGACCGTTCCGCCGGTTTTGGCCACAGCGTCAATGGCCATCTGGATGGAGCGGTTTCCAAATCCAGGAACATCGGCGCCAGTCCCTCCTACAGTGATGGTTTGCCGCGCAAATCTGGGTGTTACCAGTGCATCGGCTTTCGGTTGGTTTGATTGTGAAAACACAAAAATCGGGGAAAACAACAGAAAAAGCAAGTAGATATATTTCATTGGGTTACGTTTATTTTTCTCAAAAATAGCGGTTCATTTTCAATTTCTGAAACATCAGCCGGATTATTACAACCCGGTAAAATATCCGAAGAATTGTTTTGCAATCGGCATAAAAAATCAAACTTTTGAGATTTATATTATCTTCGCAGTGATTGAAACTAAATCGAACGAAATGCAATTCAGCCAAAGAAATATCTGGATCACAGGCGCCTCGTCGGGAATTGGTAAAGCCGTAGCCCTTGAAATATCAAAAGAAAATTGTTTTCTGATACTCTCGGGGCGAAACGAAGCCGAACTGAATATTGTGGCAGGGCTGTGCCGTGAGAATGGAAGCAACACACTGGTTGTCCCTTTCGATTTGAGTAACGAAAATTCTATTGCCGAAGCTGCTGAAAAAGTGCTGGCACAAAATATCAAAATCGATTGTCTTTTTCATTTTGGCGGCATCAGCCAGCGTTCGTTTGTCAATGAAACGCCCTTGTTTGTTGACCGGAAAATTTTTGAAGTCAATTATTTTGGCACCATCGCTTTAACCAAAGCCATTTTGCCGTCGATGATCGAAAACGGCGGAGGACAGATTGCCGTCACGTCGAGCATTGTCGGAAAATTCGGGTTTCCTTACCGTTCGTCGTATTCGGCTTCGAAACAGGCGCTTCACGGATTTTTCGAAAGCCTGCGTGCCGAAAACGTGCAACAGAACATCCGCGTTTCCATCATTATTCCCGGACGGATTAAAACCAACATTTCAGTTAACGCCATCAACAAAGAAGGAAAAGCACATGCCCGGATGGATGAAGGCCAGGATAAAGGAATGGCAGCAGAAAAATCGGCTAAAATCATTATTCGAAGGTTGAAAAAAGAGAAAAAAGAGATTTTAGTAGGAGGAACAGAAGTAATCATGGTGCACATCCGGAGGTTTCTGCCCTGGTTGTATTATCGTTTGTCTTCGAAAGTTAAACCTTTATAATACAAAGTATTAATTCAAAAAAGAAATTCGAATATGCCAAATAAAATTAATGGAATTCAGCAATTGGGAGTCGGTGTTGAGAATGTTCACGAAGCATGGAAATGGTACCGCCAGCATTTTTCTATGGACATCCGCATGTTTGAAGAAGAAGCCACAGCCGAATTTATGCTGGCCCACACTGCGGGAAAGCCGCGGAAAAGGCACGCAGTACTGGCTTTGAACATGCGCGGTGGCGGTGGTTTCGAAATATGGCAGCACAAAGGGAAAAAGCCCGAACCGCCAAAATTTGAAATTCAGTTGGGTGATCTTGGCATCAACATCGGCATTCTGAAAACCGATAATGTGGCAGCGGCTTACGAAAAATTCAGCCGATCCGGATTGAATTTGCTGGGAACTGTTCAAAATGATCCGTCGGAAAACGATCATTTCTACCTGAAAGATATTTATGAAAATATGTGGGAGGTAAAAAATGAAAAAGAAGTATTCCGAAAAAAGGAGAAGTCGGTCAGCGGCGGAGTTTTAGGCGTGGTGATTGGCGTGAAAAATATGGAAGAAAGCCTGAAAGTTTATCAGGACATTTTAAAATACGACCAGATTATTTACGATAAAACCGGAACTTTCGATGATTTTAAAACTCTTCCGGGCGGTCATTCAACATTCCGGAGAATTCTGCTAAAACATTCCGATGTGAAAGCCGGGGCATTCAGCCCGTTTTTCGGCCCCTCGGCCATTGAACTGGTGCAGGTTTTGGATCGTGAACCCCGTGATATTTTTGAAGGGCGAATGTGGGGCGATCCGGGTTTTATTCACCTCTGCTTCGATATCAACGGTATCGACAACCTCCGTGAGAGAGTAAAAGAGATGGGATATCCGTTCACGGTTGACAGCGCCAAAGCCCTGGAATCGTTTGATATGGGCGAGGCAGCCGGTAGTTTTGCCTACATTCAGGCGCCGGAAGGCACACTCATTGAATTTGTGGAAACCCACCGGATTCCGCTCCTGGAAAAATTGGGGTGGTATCTCGATTTCAGAAAACGCG
>CAZHKI010000366.1:0-1618 GCA_964533365.1 uncultured Maribellus sp.
CCTCCATTTCAAAATATTATTCCGAAATATTTCCGTACAATCCGGATCAGTTGCAGTTTGTGAAAATCAGGGCAGGGGAGTTGGCCGGGAAAAACATACTCGACATAGGCTGTGCCACCGGCGAACTGGCATTTCAACTGGCCCAATCGGGGAGTGAAGTTACCGGAATTGATTTGAACACTTGTTTGCTGAAGCAGGCAACAAAAACCAAAAAACTTCCGAACCTCAGTTTCCGGATTGGAAACATGCTGCACCTGAAAACCATTTTTCAACCCGGGCGGTTTGATGTGGTTTTGTGTTTTGGCAACACGCTGGTCCATCTGGAATCACTGGAACAGGTAAAACAGATGGCCGAAGGTGTGTATTTTGTTGTAAAGCCCGGCGGAAAATTCCTGGTACAGATGCTGAACTACGATTATATTCTGGACGATCAGGTTTCTGAACTGCCGCTCATTGAGACCGAAAACCTAAAATTCATCCGTCGTTATGCATTCGAAATGAATAGCCCGTTTATCCGCTTTCAAACCGAAATGATGCTGAAAAATGAAAACCGGACACTGTATAACGAAACATCACTTTTTGCTTTGCGGCGCCGCGATTTGGCCAACATCCTCGAACAGGCCGGTTTTTCTTCAATCGAATTTTTTTCCGGGTTTCATCAGGAGCCCTTTGGCGGTAAACATCTGCCGTTGGTTGTGAGTTGCGTCAGAAACTAAATCCGGATTAACCCACTCCGCCGGTTTTTGAAAACGGAACCTCTGTCTCGTAACCCGTTAAAAAGCTGTAAACTGTTGTAAACTTTATTTCTTTCACACTCATTACCACTGTGATTTCTTTCTGAAAAAGTTATCCGGAAATGTTTTGTTGGAATAAAGGTTATTTAAATTGAAACTAAATTAATGGATATATCTTTAAATCATAAGAAAATTCATGTTTTTTCTTTCGAATGCGTTATTTTTGGCAAAATGATATGAAATGTTGCATTTCATGTTAAATGGATTTATTTATAACGAACTGAGGATAATCATCCAAGTAATGAAAAAGATTATATTTACTACAGTACTGTCATTTTTCCTGTTTTATTCAGTTTTTTCACAGGAAAACAAGAAAGTCAGTGCAAAAAATTCAAACATTGAGTTCTATGGTTTCATTCGTAGTGAATTTTATTACGATTCCTATAAAGGAATTAATGCTGCCATGGATAATTTCTATCTGTTCCCGCTTTACAAAGGTACCGATCCGGAAGGGAATGATGTGAATCAACAGGGAATAACCAATTTTACAGCCATGGCAACGCGTTTTGGGATGAACATTTCGGGAGGCGAAATATTGGGTGCGAAAACCATTGCCAACATTGAAACCGATTTTGCCGGGTTATTAAACGAGTATCCCGAGGTTCTCCGGCTGAGAAAAGCCAATGTCCAGTTTAACTGGAAAAACTCAACGCTGCTGGTCGGGCAGACCTGGCACCCGTTTTGGGCACATGGCGCTTTTTTTCCTCAGGTGGGCGGCTTGAACACCGGCGCCCCGTTTAATCCTTTCAACCGTTCACCTCAGGTGGATTTCGATCAGCGGTTGGGTAAAGTTACCCTCTCGTTAACTGCTTTATATGAATATC
>CAZHKI010000366.1:1628-4366 GCA_964533365.1 uncultured Maribellus sp.
TTGTTCAAAAGGCTTTTACGATGTTCCGAACAATAACAGCAAAAACCTGGCGAAACGAAATGCCGGGATTCCGGAACTGGTGGCCGGATTTAATTATGATTCGCCAAAACTGAGCGCCGGGGTCGCCGGGCAGTACAATGCCATTAAACCCATTGCAACCACCGATAAAGGTTATGTTACCAACAACCTGAACCACAGCTTCTCGGCCATGGGTTTTCTGGGTCACAAAAGTGAAAAACTGTTCGTCCTGGTGAAAGGTATAATTGGACAAAACCTGGTGAATATGACCATGCCGGGCGGTTATGGTGTAAAAGATTACAATACAACCACCGGCGAAATGAAATATACCAACTATACCACATACAGCGCTTTTTTTAATTTGGTTTACGGGAAAACGGTTCAGCTTGGATTTCTTTCTGGAATTACCGGAAATCTGGGAACGGCTGATCCGCTGTATAATTTTAACGGAAGCGCCAAAACACTGGGCTTGTTTCCCAACATTAAAAGTGTTTACCGTGTTTCGCCACACCTGGCTTATAATATAAAAAACCTGCGGTTTATCGCCGAGATGGAGACAACGCTGGCCCAATACGGAGCAGGCATTTTTAATTTTTCGGATGGTTTATACAATAATCATCTTACAGCAACCAATAACAGGATTTTTTTGGTTTTGATGTATAACTTTTAATGATGGACAGAGCATTTTGGCAAAAAGAGATAGAGGCTTTGGGTAAGGCCTCGCTGGAAAAACTGCAGGTTGAACGGTTGAAAACCACGCTTGCACACGCACTGAGGGCACCTTATTATGCGAAGGTTCTCCGCGAAAAAAAGATTAATCCTGACTCGATAAAAAATATATCCCAAATTCAGGAACTGCCTTTTACCACCAAGCAGGATTTAAGGGAAAATTTTCCGTATGGTTTTTTAACCCTTCCGCAAAAGGAAATTATCCGTCTTCACAGTTCCAGCGGGACAACCGGCAATCCGACAGTAATTTTTCATAACCGGCACGATATTGATTCGTGGGCCAATTTAATGGCGCGTTCGTTATATTGTGCCGGCATTCGCGATACCGATGTTTTTCAGAATATTTGCGGTTACGGGCTTTTTACCGGCGGGCTGGGTTTCCAGTACGGCATCGAAAAGCTGGGTGCCCTGAGTATTCCGGCTGGCGCCGGGAACAGTTTGCGCCAGATAAAACTGATGCAGGATTTCGGGACTACCACTGTTCATGCCATTCCCAGTTACCTGGGCCGTTTATACGAGGTTTTCCAGTCGCTGGGGCTCGATCCCAAAAAGGATACCCGGCTGCGCACCTTTGTCATTGGCGCCGAACCGCATACCGACGAACAACGCAAACGGATTGAAGAAATGTTTGGTGTGAGGGCATTTAATTCTTTCGGTTTGTCGGAAATGAACGGGCCGGGAGTCGCTTTTGAATGTTCGCAACAAGCCGGGCTGCATATTTGGGAAGATGCCTACGTGGTGGAAATTGTCGATCCCGATACACTGAACCCTGTTCCCGACGGCGAATACGGAGAACTGGTGATGACCACCCTCGACCGCGAAGCAATGCCGCTGATTCGATACCGGACCCGCGATATTACCCGGATAATTCCCGGAACCTGCGGATGTGGAAGGACACACCGCCGCCTTGACCGCATTACCGGCCGCTCCGACGATATGTTTATCATCAAAGGCTGTAATGTTTTTCCCATGCAAATCGAAGGTGTTTTGATGAAAATCCCCGAAGTGGGATCGGACTATTTGATTACCCTCGATTCAATTAATGGTGCCGACGAAATGATTGTGGAAGTTGAAGTGAAAAAGGACTGGTTCAACGGCGATATCCGAAGGCTCGATTTGCTTACTAAAAAAATAACGGCACAAATCCGCGACGAAGTATTGACAAAACCCATCGTAAAATTAGTGGAGTCGGGCTCAATTCCCAAATCGGAGGGAAAGGCAGTCCGTGTGAACGATAAAAGAGTTAATGGCATAAACTGAAATCATGGCAAAAGAAGTATCTATTTTCCTGGAAAATAAAGTAGGTCATTTTGAGCGGATTACGTCCATTCTGAAATTGAACGAAATTAATATCCTTTCCATGTCGTTGAACGATACCGTGAATGGCTGGGGTATTTTAAACCTGTTGGTAAACCATCCTGAAAAAGCATTTCTCGCACTTTCCGAAAAAGGTATTTCAGTGGCTTTACGCGATGTAATTGCGGTTGAAATTAAAGATGAAGCTGGCGGCCTGAATGAATTGCTGCAAAATGTGGCACGTGCAAAAATTAATTTTAACAATGCTTATGGCCGGAACATCAGGGAAAATAAAACAGCAATATTGTTACTGGATGTGCCCGATTTTCAGGATTCAATCAATAAGCTGACTGAATGCGGGATTGAAATTCTGTCGGATGAGAAAGTATATGGAAACCTGTAAAACTTAAATAATATGATGGGAATTAACGACCCCGGGGTATATCTCGGGTATTTGTTTGCTGTAATCGGTTTGTTTGCCTGTGTGGGATATGGCATAATCAACTGGAACAAAGGGATGGAAAACGATATCACCGAAATCACGAAAGATTTGGAGTGGGAAGAGAAAGACGAACAGATTAACAACGAAATCTAATCAGGGAGGTTATCATGAATACATTTACATTAGGTTTGGTTGTCGTCATTTATTTGCTGGTGATTGCCTATTTGGGATTTATGGGTTACCGTCGTACAAA
>CAZHKI010000367.1:0-4337 GCA_964533365.1 uncultured Maribellus sp.
TGGAGGGACTGATTATACCACAACCGGCGAATACGAACACACCTTCACTTCCATTCATGACTGCGATTCCACCGTTACGCTGTTCCTGACCGTTAATCCGGAGTACAACCATACTGCGCAGGCCAGCATTTGCCAGGGTGAGTCCTATACATTTGGTACGCAAACACTCACCACGGCCGGCGAATACGAAGAAATATTCACTTCCATTCATGATTGCGATTCAACGGTTACGCTTACGCTGACCGTGAATCCGGTTTACAACCATACCGTACAGGCCAGTATTTGCGAAGGAGAAAGCTATACGTTCGGGACAGAAACACTAACTACCTCCGGGGAATACGAAAAAATATTCACTTCCATACATGATTGCGATTCCACGGTTACGCTTACGCTGACCGTGAATCCGGTTTACAACCATACCGTACAGGCCAGTATTTGCGAAGGAGAAAGCTATACGTTCGGGACAGAAACAATCACAACGTCCGGCGAGTACGAGAAAACATTTTCTTCCATAAACGGTTGCGACAGTACGGTTACCCTGGTTTTAACGGTTTATCCAACATACAATAATCCGGTTTCTGATTGCGATGTACTGATAACTACAGAAAATGTTTATAACGGGAACAGCTATCTTTTAACGTATGTCCATGGCGAATATGGCGTAGAATTTTCTCTGGCCGACTGGAACGATTTGCTGGCCATTGACGATATTGACGCGTGGATCGCCTGCAAAGGGCTTCAAAACCAGGACTCTTTCTGGATTCTGAATAATGGTCAACACTTCTACGATGGGACTCATCATTATTTTGTACAATACAACCCCGGCGGCTCGCATGGATATTTTGATTTTCATGCTGAGATTGGGAATAAACTGTTCCTGTACTCATGGTATGGGTTAGATATACCAATTCTGGCAAAAAACAACAATCCATCCGTTAAATTACAGGTCTGCTCCAACGAATTACCCTACCATTTTGGAACACAATCGCTGACAGAACCAGGTCAATATACCGAAGTGTTTCAAACCATCCATGGTTGTGATTCAACCGTTACCATTACGTTAGCGGTCAATCCGGTATACAACCACACCGATGTTGCCAGCATTTGCCAGGGCGAGTCCTATACATTCGGTACGCAAACGCTCACTACGGCTGGTGAATACGAAGAAACATTCACTTCCGTAAATGGCTGCGATTCCACGGTTACGCTGACCCTGACCGTGAACCCGGTTTACAACCATACCGTTCAGGCGAGCATTTGCGATGGCGGTTCCTATTCGTTCGGGACAGAAACACTCACCACAGCCGGGGAATATGAGAAAACATTCACTTCGATACATGGCTGCGACTCCACGGTTACCTTGGTTTTAACCGTTTATCCAACGTACAATAATCCGGTTTCTGATTGCGATGTACTGACAACCACAGAAAACGATTATTCTGAAACCAGCAATCTTTTAACGAATGTTCATGCTGAATATGGCGAAGAATTTTCACTGGCCGACTGGAACGATTTGCTGGCCATTGACGACATTGACGCCTGGATCGCCTGCAAAGGGCTTCAAAATCAGGACTTGTTTTGGGTACTTAATAATGGTCAACATTTCGTTGATGGAACTCGTCATTATTTTGTACAATACTACCCCGGTGGCGCGCCTGGATTTTTTGACGTTCATGCTGAAATTGGGAACAAGCTGTTTCTGGGCTCATGGTATGGATTACAAATGCCAATTTTGGCAAAAAACAACAATCCAACAGCCAAAGTACAGGTCTGTTCCGACGAATTACCCTACCATTTTGGAACACAATGGCTGACAGATCCAGGCCAATATACCGAGGTGTTTCAAACCATCCATGGTTGTGATTCAACCGTTACCATTACGTTAGCGGTCAATCCGGTATACAACCACACCGATGTTGCCAGCATTTGCCAGGGCGAGTCCTATACATTCGGTACGCAAACGCTCACTACGGCTGGTGAATACGAAGAAACATTCACTTCCGTAAATGGCTGCGATTCCACGGTTACGCTGACCCTGACCGTGAACCCGGTTTACAACCATACCGTTCAGGCGAGCATTTGCGATGGCGGTTCCTATTCGTTCGGGACAGAAACACTCACCACAGCCGGGGAATATGAGAAAACATTCACTTCGATACATGGCTGCGACTCCACGGTTACCTTGGTTTTAACCGTTTATCCAACGTACAATAATCCGGTTTCTGATTGCGATGTACTGACAACCACAGAAAACGATTATTCTGAAACCAGCAATCTTTTAACGAATGTTCATGCTGAATATGGCGAAGAATTTTCACTGGCCGACTGGAACGATTTGCTGGCCATTGACGACATTGACGCCTGGATCGCCTGCAAAGGGCTTCAAAATCAGGACTTGTTTTGGGTACTTAATAATGGTCAACATTTCGTTGATGGAACTCGTCATTATTTTGTACAATACTACCCCGGTGGCGCGCCTGGATTTTTTGACGTTCATGCTGAAATTGGGAACAAGCTGTTTCTGGGCTCATGGTATGGATTACAAATGCCAATTTTGGCAAAAAACAACAATCCAACAGCCAAAGTACAGGTCTGTTCCGACGAATTACCCTACCATTTTGGAACACAATGGCTGACAGATCCAGGCCAATATACCGAGGTGTTTCAAACCATCCATGGTTGTGATTCAACCGTTACCATCACGTTATCGGTCTACCCGGTGTACAACCACACCGATGTTGCCAGCATTTGCCAGGGCGAATCTTTTTCGTTTGGGACACAAACATTGACCACATCCGGCGAATACGAAGAAATTTTTACTTCCATTCATGGCTGTGATTCGACTGTAACGCTGACTCTGACCGTGAACCCCGTGTACAATACAACGGAATCGCTCACGGTTTATGAAGATGATCTTCCGTTGCAATTTGGCTTGCAATCGTTAACGGCAGCCGGTACTTTCACCGAAGCTTTTCTTACTGCCGCGGGTTGCGACAGCACCGTAATCTTAACGCTGACGGTTAAACCAGCCGATATTACTCCACCAGTCGTCGTCTGCAACTCCATTTTGGTGAGCCTGAATTCTTCCGGTCAGTATACTTTGACAGACGATGATATTCAGGATATTACTGAAGGAACGACGGATAATGACAGTGAATATGAAGATTTAACCATAGCTGTTGTTCCCGCTGAATTTTCGTGCAATCAGGCTGGCATGGCCGTTCCGGTAATGGTGGTTGTTACCGATTTGCGGGCAAACCGCGATACCTGTTATACCACAGTTCAGGTTTCCGACGCGATTCAGCCGGAAATAACCTGCCGGAACACCTCATTGACCCTTGATGACAACGGACAGGCCACGCTGAGTATCTCTGATGTTTATTCATCTGCCACCGACGCATGTGGTATTCAGTCGGTTACAGCCAGTAAAACAACGTTCTACTGTCAGGATTTGGGCGGGCAGATTATTCAGATTACAGCAACCGACAACAACAACAATTCACAAACCTGTTATGCCACGGTTTATGTAAACGACTATTTATCACCCGTATTCGAGTCTGTTACTAATCAGGTGGTAACCGCTGCCGACGGAGCTTGTACAGCATCGGTCACTTATCCCCGGATTTCTGCATTTGATAATTGTGGAAACGTTGACATTCAACTTTTCGAAGGGCTGGGGGAAAATGGCATTTTCCCTGCCGGTACAACCGTTGAACGCTGGGTAGCCACCGATGGCTCGGGAAACAGTGACACGCTGCGTTTTGAAATCCAGGTGTTGACCAATCCTGCAAAACCTGCATTCGATACCCTAGCTGTTGTTGAAACATTGGAAGATTCCGACTGGTTTTCTGTTCATTTGACCCACATTTACGATGGTCTGGATTGTGAAGATTCTCCGCTTGAATTCAGCCTTCAACCGGAAAACGGGTTGTTGTTTGACACCTGTCAGTTTTATTATGTTACCGGGAATGATTCAGCGCTGCTCCGGATGCTCCCCGTTCCGGATGCTTTTGGCGAAACAAAAGCGGTGATCAAGGTTACGAATCCGGATACCGGCCTGGAATACAGTGACACACTGACCCTCCGCATCAATCCGGTCAACGATCCTCCGTTTGTGGTCAGGCCGCTGGAAGACCTGCAGACAAGGGCAGGCGATACATTAAAAATGTTACTGATACCGGAACAGGGTTACTATTTTGATGACATTGAAGATGAAATTTTACAACTTTCATTAAAAATGAACAACGGCGAGAACATACCCGGCTGGTTGCAGTTCCGTAACGATTCGATTCTGGCATTTCCGGCAATTGCCGATACCGGCTGTATAAATGTGATCC
>CAZHKI010000368.1:0-4321 GCA_964533365.1 uncultured Maribellus sp.
TCCTGAATTTCCACGCCGTCGATTTCCTTTTTGGTATCCACATAAGCAATGGCATAGCGCAGAATGAAAAGCAACCGTTCTTTGCTGAACAGCGATGTAATGATTCGATTGGTTGGCGTGTTAACGCTTTTGTTTGTTTTGTATTCAGGCGTGTGTTTTATTACTGACGAATTATTATCGTTTAGAATATAATTCTCGGTTGATTCCGGTACATCCAGAAAGTTAAAATCCCTGTAAAAATTGGGTTTCCCTTCGTCGTTTTTTGCCGTTTTTTCCCTGAAGCAATTGAATGTGGCTTTTTCTTTGGCATTTGTGCAGTAGAAAGCACCTTGAATCGGAACGATTGACTCCGTATCGTATTCCATGTTGTTCGAGAACATGAGAATTTGTGTCAGGTTCAGGAAACGACGGAATTTCCGGTTTTTAAAACGGACATTGATTCTGTCACGTTCAGCCAGAATTCCTTCTTTGTTATTGGGTTTCTTTACTTCGATGAATGCCAGCGGCAGTCCATTCACATAAAGCGTAATATCCGGGCGAAACTCATCCTCACCATTTTTGCAGGTCAATTCGGTGGTGATATCAAAGTCGTTGTTTCCGATATTTTCAAAGTCAATCAGCTTAATTCCTGAATTGGCCGAAACAATCTGGTAGAACTCCCTTCCCAAATCATCGTTATCCAATGCAATTTTGAGTTTATCGAAAAACTGGTCGATTTCAATTAACTTCAGCAAAGGATTAAACTGGTGAAGCTTGTTTTTAAAAACTTCAACATTGATATTGGTGTCCGGGTCACAAATTTTTGTCAGTTGTTTTTCCGGAATATAGTGATAACCCAATTTGCACAAATGAATTAATGCAGGAAGTTTTACCCGGGAGTTTTCGTTAAAGGCCATTTGGTTTAATTACTGTTTAATTATTTGCTTTTCTGTCAGGTTACAAAATCTGAGAATAAGCGTCTTTGTTTAAAGTTAAAAGGCTACTAATTTAGTAAAATCAAATACAACAAAGATTAAGCAACAGAAATAATTTGTTTAATTTTAGATTAAAAACCTTGTGTCATCTTTTAAACCAGTTTATCATGAAAATCAAATTATTATTGCTTGTTGTTGCTTTTTTTGCAGTTCCAAAATTGTTTGGCCAGGGCACTGACAATTGCGTTACCAGCGTAATACTCTCGGGATATTCCGAAAGAGCCTACACCTCAGTACCTGTTTCTGATGAACAGCTTGATTTAATACTGAAATGTGGTATTAAGGCTCCCAGCGGAAGAAACATCCAACCCTGGAAATTTACGGTAATAAAAGACGAAATCACTATGAAAGAGATAATCAACGATGTTGTTCCCGGAAATGTGTTGATTATTGTTTCAGGGGTTGAATCAGAAAACGGAACCACACCCGATTTTGATTGCGGATTGGTCACTGAAAGTATGTTTGTTGCCGCACATGGTATTGGTCTTGGTGCACGAATATATGGCAGTCCAACTGGAAACATCAATTCGAAGAAGGAGCTTTTTCAAATCCCATCAGGTTACAAGGCAGTGATTGTGTTGAGAATCGGGAATACGGATAAAACTGTGGATGCTGTTTCGGCAGCAACTCCAAGAAAGAATTTTGAGGAGGTTGTTAATTACAATAAACAAATCGAATAGAATTATTCTATTTCGAATATCACCTTAAAAGTATTTTCAATTTCTGAGATTTCATCAGCCTCCAATCCTGCAAATTCCTTAGTTTGCGCCCTTTTGGAAAGCACTCCATCGTTTTGCTCCAGAAACCGAACTAAAGTCGCAACTAATTTATCTGGCATTTCAAATTTATCATCAATATACCGTTTAAATTCATCGTATTTCAGAATGTAAGACACCTCTGTTGGAATAATTCGGTTAATAGTATCAAGCACACAATCGAATAAGAACTCAGCTTGTTTTGTTGCATCGAAATAACGATAGAAATCAATTGTATTGTTCAACACCCGGACATTGTTATCTGGCGTGGTTTCCCAATCGATCAACTCCATTACCGGATGCGAATAGCTTTCAAGCACTTGCCGGTACACGTCAATTTTGTCCAAAATTGAAGCTGATATAGGGAATATTACTCCCGGTTGGGTCAGGTTTAATTTTGCAAGGATGTGATGAATCAGGTATCGATGAATTCTTCCGTTTCCGTCAGAAAAAGGGTGAATAAAAACAAAACCAAAAGCTATTACTGCTGCTGACAACACCGGATCAAACTTTCCATTTTCCAGATATTGGCTGGTTTGAATCAATCCGCCCATCAACTGCTCCAGATCCTCGGCCTTTGCTGAAATATGGTCAGGAATTGGTTCTCCGGTCGTCCGGTCTCTGTCTCCAACAAAGCCGCCTTCGGTCCGAAACCCCATTTTTGTGAATCGCTTATTTTCGATAATGATTTGTTGCAAACGCAATAATTCGTCCATCGTCAAAGGATAAACTCCAGCTTCTCCAATTGCCTTTCCCCAACGCAATGCCCGGTTAGTCCCCGGATTTTCACCTTCTATTGAGAAGGATGCTTTGGAGTCTTTCAATAACAAAAAAGAAGCAGTCCGTTGCATTACATCCTTGTGAATTGCTCTAAAGAATGTGCTTATTTGTTCCTGAAGGTTTAACGCCAGATAATTCACTAATTTATCCGTTTTATAAATCAATGGACAAAACCCAGGGGTGCCGGGTAAATTGTTTATGATCCGATGACGGGACGATCGCTTACCTTCTACTACAAATTGTTTTTTTTCGTCAATCAGTGGAACAAAATTACCTTGTTTTAAATCCGGAATATCTAGCTGACAATTCATTAACCACTCATGCAAAAACCAAATCTTTCGGCTGTACTGACTTAATGGCTCAATCGTCAATAATGCTATGATTTCAACCTCTGTCAATATCTCAAATAGTTTTTTTAAAATCAGCAGATTTATTCCTTCATATTTGAGTGCAAAAACTAATTGCTTATACAGGTTGTCTTCTGGCTTATATCTGGGAGTAAAAACAGACCAGCTGTCAATTGTATATTTCCGGTCTTTCAGGCTAATTAGCGAAAGTTGATCCGGAATAGGTACAGTTAAATTGAAGTACTGAATTATGGCTCCATATCCGACCAGAAATCCTTTCTCCGGAGTAATTCGTCCCCGAAAAACAGTTATTATATCCGAAATACACTTACCTTCCATGATATGCAACGAAAAATATTTATTATCAAAGATAGCCGAAAAATAATTATGGCTTCCGAAAAACACTTAAAAATACATATTGTTATCGAAAAATATTTACATGTGAATGAAAGGAGTAAAGAAATTTGAAATTTTTACATGTGCAAATGGAAGCAAACTGAAGCACAAAAAGTTGTGATTTTCAGGTGGCAATTCGGGAGTTTACATATTTTGAAAAGGTTAATTATCTGGTATTTAATATCATAAAAACGGAGTTCATTTCCCGCCAACTCCACAAAAATTATTTCAATTAAAAGAAAAACGAATACCCTAAAGAGTATTCGTTTTTCTTTTAGTCAACTTTTAGTTAATAATGGCTCAGATAAAAACAAATCCCGGTTAATCTTTTACACAACGGATCGAGTAAAATAACCAAGGATATACTACGTTACGTAAACGGGCGATTGAGTTCATCCCCGTTTGAGAATAACTGATTGAACGATATATAATTCCTTCGTTAGCATCCCAGGTAGAAGTCCAGAAATTGACTGATTGCCCAAGTGATGCATATCCCTGATTGGTAGCAAGTCCAGCGGGGACTGCATTAAAATGACTTGCATTATTTACGGTTAAAGGTGTACGAAGCCAGTGTGCGGTAGCTGTTTCGCGCATTTTGTCAACAATAATATCTGAATAATAATTGTTGTTAGAGGCTATTTCATCGCTGGTCATTCCCAAATAACCCAATAACTGGTTCCATTCCGAGTCTGCCGGGAGGTGCCACCCTGCGGGACATACCTGCTGCGCAGCATTCCAATTGTATAGCACACCGTAAACCTGGTAATTTTCAGTATTTTTAGCAGCTTCAATATCAGTTCCTGTATAATCATAAACTTTATACATGGGAATATCGGAAGTTGCCCCCATATTGTTAACGGCAGGTAACCAGGCCAGGTTTTCGGCCATCCATACCTGCTGGCCTATGGTAACGGTCTGGTACGTTTTATTGTCACGCGGGTCGGTAAAACTCCCGGTGGTAATGGGTTCTTTCCAGTTGACCGGATCAACCGTAAATTTAAATTCTTCGCTTTCGGTTGACAAACCTGTGATATCGGTTGAACGAACCTTCCAGTAATAGGTGTCACCA
>CAZHKI010000369.1:0-4285 GCA_964533365.1 uncultured Maribellus sp.
TGTGGCCCGGTTCAATTTTACCGGAGCCGACCAGGAAAAGAAATGCGGCGTACTTTCAGGTGGCGAACGAAACCGGCTGCACCTGGCGCTGGCGCTGAAAGCTGAAGGAAACGTGCTTTTGCTCGACGAACCTACCAACGACATTGATGTAAACACACTCCGGGCTTTGGAAGAAGGCCTTGAGAACTTTGCCGGTTGTGCCGTGGTCATCTCGCACGACCGCTGGTTCCTCGACCGTATTGCCACTCATATTCTTGCTTTTGAAGGCGAATCAAAAGTTTATTTCTTCGAAGGTTCGTTCACTGAATACGAGGAAAACCGGAAAAAACGCCTCGGCGATGCAGCGCCCAAACGGGTGAAATACAAAAAACTAATGAATTAATAATCATTCAGCCATTCACGTGAGTTCATAAAACGAACTCACGTGAATCAGGCAATTCCTCCCCCGTCAACCACCAGGTAAGCCCCCGATACCCAGGAAGAAAGATCGCTGGCCAGAAAAAGCACGGCATTGCCCACATCTTCGGTCGTCCCCAGGCGGGCAATCGGACGTTGAGCGCAACTGGTTTTATATTCATCGTTGTACTCGCCACCCAACTGTTCGCATTCGCTGCGCAGCATGGGAGTATCCACGTCGCCGGGGCAAACCGTATTTACGCGGATGTTATCTTTCCCGTGGTCAATACACATGGCCCGGGTCATGTTCAGGGTTCCGCCTTTCATGGCACAGTAAGCCACGGCATTTTCGCCACCCCGGAGCGACCAGCCCGAACCGGTGTTGATGATGCTGCCTCCCCCGCCCTTTTTCATATATGGGATAATGTATTTTGCCAGTAAATACTGACCCTTCAGCGAAACGTCCAGCGCCAGATCCCACTCGTGGGGTTCCAGATCCAAGGCATTTTTCCGAATTGCCACGCCTGCATTGTTGTGCAGGATATCAATCCGCCCGAAGGTGTTAAAAACTGTGTCGGCAGCATGTTTGCACTCATCGGGCATCCTCACGTCGCAACGAATGAAGATTACCTTTGTGCCAAGCTCTTCAATTTGCTGTTTTGCCAACAGTCCTTTCTGTTCGTCAATATCCAGCAAAGCGACAGAGGCCCCAGCTTCAGCCAGTTTTCGGGCCGAACCCAAACCAATACCGGATGCACCTCCTGAAATTACGGCCACTTTCCCTTCCAGAGAGATTGCCTTTAAAATGTTTTCATGAATATTCATCTTCTAAAAGTTTTTTAGTTGAATGGTTCATCGACCGGAAAAGGCGGCACCACAGCGACCGGCTGGCACCAACTGTTTTCACCATCGTAAACGCCATTGAAAAGCGTGGTGATTTTTCCGTTTTCGATGAGCAGTTGCGGCCGTTCGCGCCTGGTGCAATGCAGCGAATCGCCCGATTCAAACCGGAGCGTGTGGTTATAAAAAACTGGCGGTTGGTAAGTTGTCCATTCTCCGGTGAAATCACCGGCAACCAAATGGGCGCCCCAGCGAATGTGCCCGGTCACCTGCCCTTCATTGTCTTCGCAAATACAATGGTACTGTCTGTCCTTTTTGAAAAGGAAAAAATCTTCGAGCCGGGTGGTGGGCCAAACATTGTTGTTAACCACTTCAAATGGGCCCCTGAAATTGCAGGCCTGTGCCGCAAAAATCTTCAGTTTTTCGTCGCGGTACATAAGAAAAACCTGTTTGTTTTCCACCAGAACAGCAGGATTATTCGACTCGGAATCCACCAGTGGCTTATCCGAACGGTTCCATGGCCCGGCGATGGTTTTTGCCGTGGCATACCCTACCCTTCGCAGCAGCCGGTTGCTCCCGTCCCTTAACGTTGTAAAATCAGACCCAATATAAAAAAGGACATATTCGTCGCCGATTTTGTGAATGGAAGGATTGTGCGCCATGTTCGAATCCCAGAAGATGCTGTCGCGCTCACCTATGACCACATCTTCAAAATGGTAGGGGCCGGTTGGCGACGACGAAACTGCCCTCACAATCTCCGATTCTGTAAAATAGTCGTCAGGAAACTGGTTCTTTTTTGGCCAGCGCGAAACAAAGAGGTGATACTGGCTATCAACTTTAATGGCCGAACCTCCCCAAACCCAGTAACCGTCCATACGGAATCCGCTTTCAACGGGAACTGGCTGAAGCCGTTCAATAAAAGGTCTCTCCCGGTTATTACATGAAACCGCAATTGCAAACCATACAAAAACCAGAACAGTTTTGTTATTTAATGCCGGATATTTCTTTTTTAAAATTTCCATGCCTAAAAATGGTAAAAGATGGTACAGACCAAATATTTTCTGCCGGTTCCCCTATGCTTCGCTTTGTTTTATTTTCGGAAGCAACGACACAAACAGCACTCCGGCAATTGCAACGGCAACCAGTACCGAGAAACCCAGTGCATAACTTTTGGCTTCCTCGTTATAGAGAAAACCGACCAGCACCGGGAAAAAGGATTCGGCAATACCGTCGGCCACGAGGATGATACCCATGGTGCGGCCCAGCGCTTTTACGCCAAACAAATCGGCTGCCATCAGCGGGATAATCATATAATCGCCGCCCAGCCCAAGTCCGAAAACCAAGGCAAAAAGATAAATTTTACCCGGGAATGGAGGCAACAGCAGCAACGTAATGGCAAAGGCCACGATGCAGTAAATCAGGATCATCACATACTTGCGGTTAAAAAGATCGGCCAGCCAGCCCATGATGACCCGCCCGGCAAGGCTAGAAAGCAGTACTACCGACATGATGTGGGCAGCATGGGCCTGGGTAAAGTCAAAATCGCGCAGGTAAAGTTTCAAATGCTGCATCATCCCGCCCACAGCGCCAATGGAACACATACTGCCCACGGCCAGGAGGTAAAAGTTACGGTTCTTCAGGATATTCCGCATTGGAATAGCCGGCTCAGCAGGCGTCGCTTCACTTTTTACCGTTGTCCTTTTTGAATCTTTGATGAAGAAAGACATGGGGAAAGCAATCACCACGATTAAAATCCCCAGGATAGTCAGGGCGTGTTGCCAGCCCAACCTGCTTTCGAGGTTGGTGGCGAGAATTGGTACAATGGCGCCACCCAGTCCGATGCCCAGATAGGCAATTCCCATGGCTTTCCCACGGTTCTTGTCGAACCAGCGCGAAATGAGCACCTGGCACGGCAGCGGCCCGCCAAACACATACCCCAGGGCATTGAACACATAAAAGAAATAAAACATCCACAACGAGGCGGAATAACTCAATCCTACCAGGGCAATCCCCGCCAGTACAGCGCCCAGCATCATCAGCCGCCGGGGACCGTAACGATCGATAAGCCACCCGGCCAGAAAGCCGAACAGCGGCGCCACCAGCAGTTTTCCCACTGCATTTCCCGAGGTAACTTCGGCTCTCGAAAAACCAAAGTCGCTGACCATAAAATCGTAAAAAAACGGCACGCCGTACAGCGCAAATCCGACCAGCGCAAAAAGCGATAAAAAAGCTGTAATAATAATATACGTTTGAGAGCTAATTCCTCCTGATACTGGTTTAGCTGATTGAGTTGTTTCGTTCATCATGAAGTTTAAAACTGGTTTATTTTACGGAAAATAAAAATACACTTTTTTCTTTCATTCAATCGATGCTGCCAGTCAGGAGTTACATTTCCCGGCAAAATTTCAAATGTTATCCGGCTAATTCAAAAAAACAGGTTGACGAATCCTATGGAGTTCAACCTGTTTTTCCTTATTAGAAATAACATTTGGCAGGGAATTTTTTTATTACAGACATTTTTCCCTTCAAAAAATTATCCTTTTTATTTTTCGTCCGACATCGAATATGGCCAGCTTTCCTTCGAAGTCCCTCTTTTTTCATCAGGCTGGTTGCTCATGGTAAAACCGAGCTTTCCACCTTTCAGAAGTACTTCATGAGTAATATAGTTTTTGTCCCAGGTTTTGCCATTCAGACTGATACCGGAAACATAGAAATTCTCTTTTGAGTTGTTGGCGGCATCAATTACAAATTGCTTCTCGTTTTCAAGTTGCAAAGTGATTTTGTTGAACAATGGCGCGCCAAAAACATATTCACCGCTGCCGGGGCAAACCGGGTAAAATCCCATGGCACTGAAAACATACCATGCCGAAGTTTGCCCGTTATCTTCATCACCGCAATAACCATCAGCCTGTGGTGTATAAAGTTTATCCATTACTTCGCGTAACCAGTATTGTGCTTTCCATGGTTGACCTGCATAATTGTACAAATAAATCATATGCTGAATAGGCTGGTTACCGTGTGCGTAATTACCCATATTCATTATCTGCAT
>CAZHKI010000370.1:0-2320 GCA_964533365.1 uncultured Maribellus sp.
CCACCAGTTGATAATTTCCGGCATTATAAAAGGCAATATCGGCTGTCCAGCCGTAATCATATATCACGTTGCCGTTAGTTGGGCTGAGCGCCCATTCATAATCGGTAGCTGCCATCTGGGAATTGTTGGATTGGGCATAGTACATTGCCCAATCATTATTCGGCGCGTATGTTGGCCCTGAAATATAATCAATGTTGGGGGCACCTACCCAAACTGAAAAGGTATCAATTGAAAAAATACTTTCTGCGCAACCTGTCGAAACTGTCGCTTTTATCCAGCCGCAGCCATTTGTACCAGGAAAAAAAGTGCAAGGATTCGCATGGTTATCCGCCGTATATAAATTAGAACTGGAACTCCATGTAATTGTATTGCCAGCGGGGACATTATTCAGCGTAAAAGCTGCTCCGTTTGAACATACCAAAGTTGGTCCCGAGACATAAGGCGTCGAAGGCTGTGATGTTACTGTAATATTCGAATAGGGACTGGTTATTTCTAC
This sequence comes from uncultured Maribellus sp., assembly GCA_964533365.1. GTDB lineage: Bacteria > Bacteroidota > Bacteroidia > Bacteroidales > Prolixibacteraceae > Draconibacterium. Next base: position 497 of record CAZHKI010000370.1, read on the forward strand.
TTTTACTTCCCCTTTGGCACTGCCTGACGTTATATTCAGACCCGTAACTTCTCCGGTATATGAATTTCCTGATGCACACACATAACTATTTATACCTGACCAGTTATAAGTTGCACTATCTATGTTAAGTGCAGAAACATTAATAGCACATCCTTTGGCAACACTATTGGGGGAATCATTGATAATAAGTTCATAGTATTGTAACGTGTAGGTATAATATAAATTATAGATGCATTGATTAGGTATATGACGAACCAACGGGCCATTTCCCCATTTTGAAAAAAACCAGTTTGTATTATCTGAATCAACCAATGCCGAGTGTTGAGCTCCATTATAATAAACTTTTCTATATTTTCCAGAGTTGGCAACTTCCCTATAAGTAGGATTTGCACCACTATAGTATTTTGCAACATCGGAATCATATGGTATTCTTACGGTATCTCCACCATCCGACATATGCCAGGCATACCCATGACAATTATAAATACTAGAACAATCAGCTACTATTTCAGCACTCCAACCATTTGAATCAATTAAACTATCATAATGTGCATTCCCGGCCGCGATTTCTGTGCTGTCATAAGTTTCCGTGAGCCGTTCACAAGAAACAGAATCACCGGTTGGAGTATTACATGTTTGACTATATAAATTGATATTACAAAACAGAAGTATTGTCAATAAATATTTTTTCATTTTAATTTGAGTTTAATTTGCTTATGTACTTTTCAATATAATGTACAATTGTATCAGCGCCAGCTATACTTAAAATATATGTGGTTGTCCCTTCAATAAACCTACTAATATCTTCATTGCGTTCCAATGACTGAAGAAACTGTTCATATTCATCTAAAACCATAAAACGCCCCATAATTACAGGTGTTCCGTCGTAGATAATAACATTTCTGTCAAAAATTTCTCTTCTTTCTGCATGATAATTTATTGATAGATTTAATAGATTAATTTTTGCTCTTTTGTAAATTTTTTAAGGACACTATCTTGTGCAGTTGCTATTTCAATAGCATATAAATTGTAATCAATGGTATGAAGAAGTTCAGTGGATTTAAAAAATGAAATTAATTCCTTAGGTGCATCGAGTCGTTTCTCTAATTCATCAAATCCCCGGCAACCAGCTTTGACCAATCCATATCCGGGCTGATAACCATTGGCTGCATCAATTGCAATCCCATAAATTGTTTTGTAACAGCTCTTTATTAATCCTTCTGTCGTTATACAACCAAGTACTTCCTCGGGTATATTCCAGTACTCAATAATTTCTTCCTGTGTTAAAGTTGAATTGGGGTTCTCAGTTGGGTATTGATAAACACCATCAACAAGAACGCTGCATGGATCTTTGTCTTTATTTGGCATTTCTCCCTTTTCACAGCCTGAAACAATTACTATTAATAATAATAACGATATATTCTTCATTTTATAAGCTTTTAAAGTGTTCATCCGCTGCATTATATATTTGAATCAGCATATTTCTATCATCTGTAATACCTTCATTAACAAATCTTTCAAACTTAGGAGATTCTTCCTTAACTTTCAGCAATTTATCTTTATCACATTTCTCAAGAATTCTTTCCAGCAATAATCCTGTTGAAGATAAACTGAACAAAGAATAATTAATATTTGGATTACTTTTATTACAAAAAATAAAAATTGCCACTCCAAGTAGTTGTGTCAAATCTTCTGTGGTTTGATTTTCCAAAATATCAGGTTGGGACAATATCGTTTCAATTAGAACAAATTGATAGCTAAACTTGCCTTTCTCAATAGAAGTTTTGAATTCCAACCGTTTTTCCGGGTTCATTTGTTTATATA
>CAZHKI010000370.1:2343-4277 GCA_964533365.1 uncultured Maribellus sp.
TCCCGAAATCCATTAAACACAGATTTTAAATAATCATAACCGGCCTGATTATTATCGCGGCTGGTAATTAAAATCCACCAGGGATAATCCAGGCAGGTTTTAACCAGATTTTCAGTGGCAATTGTTGATAAAATACTGTCGGGGATATTAAATGCATTTAACCTTTCGGAAAAGGAACTTAGCTGTTTCCATTCTTCAGTTCCGGGGCGTACCGGGTAATTCCATGTTGCCCCACTGGTTTGCCCCATTGAAATTATCGGAGCATAAAGAATCAAAGCCAAAAACTGACTAATAATAATTTTAAAAATTTTAAGATTCATCATTCTTCGGGATTTCTCTGTTTAAGCTGCAAGCTTTTAGCTGGCTGAATTTTAATTTATTTTTTGTATTCGAGGCAACCGAAGTTACCAGGCAGGAGCGCGAATAAGAGCGGGTCTGTTTGGCGGAACGGGCTTTGCAAACGGGTTGCTGCCCGGAAATTTGCTGGTTTGGATTACGGAGAACGTTTCATGGTTTTTTTGGTTAATATGTTAACAGATGGATAAAGGTACAAAAAGGTTGCGTTAAAAACATGACTTTTAACCATTTGGCAGTAAGGCCTTCAAGGTTTCTCAAACCTTGAAGGCCTGTCCCTGTCAGGTAACGTTTATCGTTTTACTATTAATTTCCCGGTAATTATTTCGTTGTTATACAAAACGCGTACAACATAAACGCCCTCCTGCCAGCCCGCGGTGTTGATAACCGTGCTGCTGCCTTTCAGCCGGGTTTTCTTCTCTTTCAGCGCCTGGGCAGGGGTAAATATTTCCAAATCCCACGCTGACACAAGAAGTTCCTTTTCGCTGGCCGGTTTGATGGTTATGATTGTTTCGCCGGTGGTGGGGTTGGGCGACATCCGTAATAACAGGCTATCGTATGCCGTTATTATTTGCTGGTATGGCGAGCCTGAGCCACATGTGTTGCTGGCCCAAACGGTAAGGAGATAATCTCCCGGATTATTGAATTCTATATCGGCCGAGCTTCCATATGAATAAACCACACTGCTGTTTGATGGAGTTACAAACCAATCGAAACTTGTTGGTTCTGATAAACCTGATGTCATTAACAGATACCGGTTCGCCGTGATGGTTGATGCTTGTAACGGCCCCATAATATATTCAACTGTGCCCCCTCCCACATAAACTTCTTTCCGGGGCAGGGTGATACTCCCACAATCGGTTACCAGCCTTGCACTCACCCAGCTACTGCCACTGTTAACGGGCGATTTTGTAAAAGTACAGGATGAGGTATTTTGCCCGGAAGAAATACTAAGATAAGGCCCTGGTATCCAAATAATGGAATCAACCGGGGGAAGGTTACTGAGGGTAAACGAACCAGATGAACAGAAAAGAGTGGGGCCGGAAATACTTGAATTACTAGTTGGAAATAAATAAGCTCCATCCAAAGTATTCCCATTTGTTCCTGCCGGGTCTAACCAATCTTTTAACCTCCGTCTTGAATCTGTTGAATTATTCCAAGAAACAGAAAATTTGCCTCTTTCAGGAATATAGAATTTATCATACAACAAATTAATTGACAAAGCTCTCGGACAATAAATTTCCAGTTGCCACAGCTTCCCTTTTTTTATTTGGCAGATCTATCCACGTACCCGAATTTTCCATGTTTATATTAACATCGAAGTCATAACCAAACCTCGGAGGTAAACCATTCAAATTATCAATGGAATCTTCCTCATTAATAATTTCAAAATTAAGGGCAGGCATTGTAATTACCGGAATATTTTCTATTTTAATATTTTCCTCAAAAGAAGGAGGAATTTCATTCGTACTTATCTGTGCAAGTGCATTAAGAGATATAATAAGTGAGGATAAAAAGGTTATCGTCTTTTTCATACGTAAATAATTTCTATTAAATGAGCCTTAAAAGCCCATATTTTG
>CAZHKI010000371.1:0-293 GCA_964533365.1 uncultured Maribellus sp.
AAAATTAATTAACCTTTTTTCGCCTGTTTTAATGTTTTCACCAATCAGCACCTGTCCGTTTTCTTCGCGTACAATGTTTTGCAGCATTTCACTTTTCCCCCCGCCGCTGGCTCCTTCGTGCATGAAAGTGGTAATATTGTCGTATGGGCTGACCACCTGTACGGTGGAACAATGGGCTGTTAACCATCCTTCGTTTTCACCTTTGGTCAGCAAAGCACCGTAAAGTCCTTTTTTTGCGCTGGGGCCGGGATAAAGGTTATATGAGAAAATCTCGTGCAGGTTTGCTGAACGTT
>CAZHKI010000371.1:303-3906 GCA_964533365.1 uncultured Maribellus sp.
GACCACATTCTGTTTTCCGTTAAAGTGGGTATGGCGGAAGGTTGGGGCCACATAAATCACGGAATCGATTTTGAAATTTTCGGGCAGGTCTTTCACAGGAATAATTTGTTGTAACATGGCAAGGCCCATGGCGAAAAATCCGGCATTGGCAGGTGCAATGGCAATTCCCCCCGAGCCGATATTGTTGTTCCCGGCAAAATAGAAGAATATGGCCAGTTCCTGAGACTGTAGCCATTGGATGGTTTCTTCTCTCAGAATATCGAAATCATAACCAAATTTGTCGCTGAATCTTTCTTTGTCGCTGGGCAGTTCGTCGGCAATGGTCATCGTGTCAGGATCGCGGCGGCGCATATAGGGATCAACATAATTTGCCGAAATTCCATTTGTAACCCGGTGTATAATTGCTTCGGTAATATCGCCTTTCCCCGGAATGTTGTATTTTACCTCGTATTGGTTATTATCTCCGCCCAGTGCAGCAGTTGCCAGTTGTTCAACTGTGTCGAAGGTATGAAAGGTTAGACATTCATTCAGAATGGTAAAAACATCGTTGGGCAGGGTGATTTGCTTTGATTTCAGTTTTTCAAATAATTCAGTCATCGTATTCATTCTTTAATTATTGCTTTTTTTCTAATTTATTGGTTTATAACCCTTATACTGTGTTTTAACATCATTGGGTTATATATCCCTTTTTTTAATTCTCTCATTTTTACTGACAGGTTAATTTTTTAAGTAGATTTTAAAATTTTGGAGGTGACTGCACCCATAGAAGTTCGCTTAGGCCACTGTTGTTGTTGATGGCATTATGCGATGATTTGGTATTGAAGTATATATTATCTCCGGGTTTTAGTATAAAAATCTTGCCATCGAGATCGAATCGTATTTCGCCCGAAAGAACTTGGCAAAATACCTGGCCTATGGAATTGGTGAAGTATCCGTCAATGCCTGATGCCCTGGTAAAACGTATCAGGAAGGCATCCATTAGTTTGGTAGTGTCGTAATGCGCCAGGCGGAAAAACAGGGTGCCTGATGGGTTTTGACCAGTAAAAATGATGTCATTTTTGTTTACTACTGGGGTGTGCCCATCTGGTTCGTTTTCGCCAACTAAATCTCCAATAGTGGTGTGAAGGTTTTCTGCAATTGATTTTAATGTTAGTATGGAAGGGAACGATTTTGATTTTTCAATTTGTGAAAGCGCACTAGGGCTAACGCCAACTTTTTCAGCAAGTTCATTGAGGTGGAGGTTTAAAAGTTCTCTCTTTTTCTTTATTCTTTCTCCTATTTTTTTCATTGGTCGGTCACTTTTATGACAAAAGTATTATTTAATTATTTAAGTAATACTTAATGTTGGCTGGATTGGAAAAAATTTAATATGGGGGAAATATTTACAACATATTGACCGGATTAAGCAGGTTTGATGTAAAGTTTTCAGAAACTGAATCGCTGCAGGTATAAATATTTTCCAACAAAATAATTCTGTATTTTTGAAGTTCCTTTTGAAAATGGTTTTATGAAGAATTTCATTTTATTTATTTTGATGATATTTCCTTTTGTGATTTCGGCACAAATCAATCAAACTGATTCCAACGGCCTGCGACAGGGGCTTTGGAAAAAGGAATATCCCAACGGTCGGTTGATGTACGAAGGAAAATTTGCGGACGGGAAGCCGGTGGGCGAGTGGAAACGTTTTCATGAAAGTGGGCAATTGAAAGCCATCATCCGGTATCAGGAGAGATCAGATTCAGCTTTTGCACAACTTTTCGACGAATGGGGAAAGAAAGTTTCAGAAGGAAATTATATCGGGGAGAAAAAAGCTGGATTGTGGTTTCTCTTTTCGGAAAATCGCAAAATTGCGGAAGAAAGTTATGCCAACGGGATTAAAAATGGCATCTCACGAAAGTTTTACCAATCGGGGGAAGTCCTCGAGGAAAGTGAATGGAAAAACGGTTTACAGGAAGGGAAATACCAGGTGTTTTTTAAAGACGGCAAACCTTTTATGCAGTGTAAGTTCAGCAACAACCAGCGAAACGGCCTGTTTTTATCATATTTTCAAAATGGCAGGGTGGAACTGGAAGCGTATTACAAAAACAATCTGCGCGATGGCGAATGGAAATATTTCAGCGAAAATGGTGGATATCTCTATTCCCTGAAATACGATAATGGGACCTTGCTTAATCCTGCGGTAAGAGACAGTATCGACAACCTGCAACTGCAAAAGATTGAGCAAGGCAAAAATACCATCCTCGATCCCGAAAAATTTATGCAGGATCCTTCGGAATACATGATGAAAATGAAAATATATCAGTAAAATGAAGATTATTCATTAATTTGGCTTATTGTTTTTTTTTCGTGAATTATAATGCAGCACTTAATGAAGAACTTCATTCTTTTTTTACTGCTTCTGCCTGCAGTTTGCCAGGTTTCCCGGGTAAGTTCTCAGGAATATTACTGGGTGGGGTTTACCGATAAAAACAACACCCCTTATTCATTGACGAATCCCGGAGAATATCTTTCGGAACGGTCTGTTTCACGTCGCGTTAAGCAAAATATTCCCATCGATTCGTTCGATTTGCCAGTTAACCGCGAATACATCGAACAGGTGCTTCTCCCCGGGATTTCGCTGGTCCATTCATCTAAATGGCTGAATGGAATTACGGTTAAAGCAGAAATTGACAGTTTCCAATTTAAAATAGCCCATTTCCCGTTTGTGAAAGAAATTCAACGGACCAAACCTGCTAAGATTACAAAAAGTGCAGCGGACAAATTTGTCGTTCAGTCCGGGTACATTGAAGAAACATCCATAGATACGTCCGTTTATGGGATCTCGGTTTACCAGATCGGCCAGATAAACGGGCAATTTTTACACAATCAGGGATTTCGGGGGCAGGATATGCAGATTGCCATTTTGGACGGTGGATTTTTAAATGTTGATTCGTTTTTTGCCTTCGACAGTTTGTGGAACAATAACCAGATTTTGGGCACCAAGGATTTTGTTAGTCCGGCAACTCCATTCTTTACAACCGATGAACATGGAATGAGTGTATTATCGTGTATGGGTGGAAATGTTCCGGGTTATTTGATTGGCTCGGCGCCAAAAGCTTCTTTCTGGCTCATTCGTTCGGAAGATACCGGTTCGGAATACATCATCGAAGAAGACAATTGGGTGGCTGCTGCCGAATTTGCCGACAGTGTTGGCGTGGATATCATTAACTCGTCAGTCGGCTATTATACTTTCAACGATCCGGCAACCAATCATACATACACTGACATGGACGGGAAAACCACCCGGGTTACACGGGGCGCCAACACGGCAGCTTCGCGTGGTATCCTGGTTTTCTCAAGTGCCGGAAACGAAGGCGACAAAAACTGGAAATACATTATTGCCCCTTCCGACGGTGACTTTGTTATTGGCGTGGGAGCCGTGAAAAGAGATAGTGTGGCTACGGATTTTACCTCTTTAGGCCCGGCTTCCGATGGTGATGTTAAGCCGAATGTGTCGGCTTTGGGTAAGCAGACTTTTATGCAGAAAAGCAGCGGATTGTTAGGTTACAGAGATGGCACTTCCTTTTCCTCTCCTCTCCTGGCTGGAATGGCAGCCTGTTTGTG
>CAZHKI010000371.1:3916-4266 GCA_964533365.1 uncultured Maribellus sp.
AAAAGCGCAATGGAACAAAGCGGGCATCTCTTTGATAAACCCGATCCATTACTGGGCTTCGGAATTCCCGACATGCACCGGGCTAACATTCTACTGATGAATTTAAAAACGCAATCCATTGATTTTAGGAAAAAATGGATGATTTATCCTAATCCTGTGACCGACATTCTTGTTTTGCAAAACACCGGAACGGGTGTAGTGGAGAGAGTTACCTTATCGTTTTTTTCTCTGGATGGCCGGCTGATTCATCTTGAACAACTTGCGGGAGCCTCAAAAATTGTATTGAACGATTTACATTCTCTGCCCGCCGGGTTGTTCATCCTGAAAATAGACACAGAAAATTCCTCCGA
>CAZHKI010000372.1:0-4259 GCA_964533365.1 uncultured Maribellus sp.
GATCCAGACCGCCCAGCACCTGGAACGGGAAGTCGGTTCCCCGGCCAACACTTACGCTGGTGGCTTCGAAGAAACACAGCGAAGGATACAACCTCACCGACAAATCGTTGGGCAGATTGGGCGACGGCCTTACCGGCAGCGAATACCGGGTTACATGGGAATAATTTTTCACCGGGACAACCGTCAGCGCACAAGTTTCTTTGGCGTTGTGCCATCGCTCCCCGTTAATCATCAAAGCCAGTTCGCCAACCGTGCAACCGTGCACCACCGGAATGGGATGCATCCCGACAAATGACTGAAACCGGGTATCCAGAACTGGCCCCGCCACATAATCGCCATTGGGATTCGGGCGGTCGAGAACAAGCAACGGCAATCCATTTTCGGCACATGCTTCCATCAACAAATGCAATGTAGAAATGTACGTGTAAAACCGGCAGCCTACATCCTGAATATCAAAAACAACCACATCCAAATCCTTCAACTGGGCTGCCGTTGGCTTTTTGTTTTGTCCGTACAGCGAAACAATTTTTATCCCGGTACGGGTATCTTTCCCATCATTAATTACTTCGCCGGCCGCCGCTTCACCACGGAATCCATGTTCGGGAGCAAAAATAGTTTGTACTTGTATCGATTTTTTCAAAAGAAAATCAACCAGATGCTCCTCTCCTGCCAGCGATGTATGGTTCACCACCAGCCCAATCCGCTTGTTTTGTAATAGCGACAGATATTTTTCGGGCTGCTCTGCCCCTGTCCTGATTTCATCGGATTGGCGCCCCGAACAGAAAGCCAGGCAAATACCCAACACAAAATATCCTGCTATTTTCCCCATCAGTTTTATCAAAAAATTTTACATTTACGAAGTTACCAAATGAATGTTTGTAACAAAGACGTTTTGAAATTTTATTCCATCTTTTATTGACAAACCTTTTTTGCATGATGAATTTTTTTCACAAAATCGTATTTGCTCTTTTTCTGATTTCATGGTTTCAGCCAATACTTGCTTCAGGGACAAAACCTCCGTTCCTGGCCTATCTCAACGATGAATGGGTCAATGCCCGGATGGAAAAGCTGACCTTAGACGAAAAAATTGCCCAGTTGATGATGATTACGGTTTATCCATCGCAAAACGAAACCAGCCAAAAAAACAATGCCGCCCTGATAGAAAAATGGAAACCGGGAGGAATTCTGGTAATGCAGGGCAGCCCGGTTAATACCGCCCGGTTGATCAACAGCTTTCAGGAAAAATCGACTGTGCCGCTGCTGGTTGCCGTTGATGGGGAATGGGGCCTTGCTATGCGCACCGACAGCGTGATGGAATTCATTAACGCACAGGCTGTAGGCGCAGTGCACGACACAACATGGATTTACCAAATGGGGCGCGACATGGGAACCCAGCTGAAAACTATGGGAATACACATCAATTTTGCCCCCGTTGCTGATGTGAACACCAATCCGCAAAACCCGGTAATCCATTTCCGTTCATTTGGCGAAGACAAAGAAAATGTGGCACAAAAAGCATGGATGGTTGCCAAAGGAATGCAGGATGCCGGAATTGTTCCGGTTGCAAAACATTTCCCCGGTCACGGCGATACTCAGGCCGACTCGCACAAAACTCTGCCCCTGCTCACCCATACGAAAGAACGGATGGATACGCTGGAAACCTTTCCTTTTCGTTACCTGGCCGAACGGGGTATTCCGGGAATCATGACAGGGCACCTGAATGTGCCTTCACTCGACGACAGCGGAACTCCTTCGTCGCTTTCGAAAAAAATAATCACCGGCTACCTGAAAGAAACCATCGGATTTTCCGGAATCATTATTACCGATGCCATCAACATGCAAGGAGTAAGGACCGAAAAAGGTAATGCCGAACGGGAAGCCCTCATCGCCGGAAACGACATGGTCGAATTTGTACCCGATTTGACCAAAGCCATCGAATCGGTAAAAAAGGCAGTTGAAAACGGCGAACTCTCCGTGCCGGAGATTGATGAAAAATGCCGAAAAGTACTGGCCCTGAAACGTTGGGCCAATTTAAACCAGTACCAGCCGGCTGACACCCAAAACCTAACCGCCCGTCTCAACTCGCCCTATTTTGAAGTCACCAACCGAAAACTCATCCAGGGTTCTTTGACCGTTTTAAACAACCGGAATATCCTGCCAATTCAAAAACTCGATTCTCTAAAAATTGCAGTAGTAATGATTGGCGCCGACAGGAAAACCCCGTTTCAGAAAACCATTGATAAATATGCCGAAACCGACCATTTCTTTTTGCCAAAAAATGCATCGGAACGCGAATGGTCCGTTTTGCAGGGCAAGCTAAGAAACTACAACCTGGTGATTGCCGGCGTTCAGGGAATCAACCGGTACCCCGGGCAAAAATACGGCACATCTGAAATCCAGCGGAAAGCAGTGGCCGAAATTGTCCGGCAGGATAATTCTGTCGTGGTTTTCTTCGGAAACGCTTACGCCCTGAAATATTTCGAAAACATCCATCATTCGCGGGGATTGGTAGTTGCTTACCAAAATTTGCCGCTGACTCATGATTTGGCCGCCCAGCTCCTTTTCGGGGCATTTGACGCTTCGGGGAAACTTCCGGTTTCTGTCGATGAGCGGTTCCCCGTCAATTTAGGAATCCCTGTAAAAAAAAATGATTGCCTGGGGTACACCATTCCCGAGGAAGCAGGAATTAACTCGCTAATACTCCGGCAAAAAATTGACTCGCTGGCACAACTGGGCATACAGAATGCCGCATTCCCCGGTTGTCAGGTGTTGATTGCCAAAAACGGGAAAGTCATTTTTCATAAATGTTATGGCACACACACCTACAACCGTGATGCGCCGCCGGTTGAGCCCGATAATTTGTACGACTGGGCATCGGTGACCAAGGTAACCGGCCCGCTCCCGGTTTTGATGAAACTGGTGGACGAAAAAAAAATCAGTCTTGATGCGCCGGTCAGCCGCTACCGGAAAGATTTGACTGGCACCAACAAAGAAAACCTGAAGATGAGGGAGATATTGACCCATCAGGCCGGACTGACAGCCTGGATACCATTCTGGCAAATGGCGCTGGACGAAAACAAAGAACATGACCGGAATATTTTTTCGGCATCTCCGTCCGAAAAATTTAACATACGGGTTTCGAACGAACTTTACATGAACGAAAATTTCACCAAAACCATTTTTGATACCATCCGGAATTCGAAATTGCAACCACAAAAAAAATACCTTTATTCCGATTTGGGCTTTCATCTTTTCCCGGGATTAATTGCCGAAGTTGCCAAACAGCCTTACGAAACATACCTGAAAAATCATTTCCTGCGTCCACTGGGCGCCTGTTCAGTTACCTACAATCCTTACCGGCATTTTCCACTCGACCGGATTATCCCCACCGAAACCGACGATTTTTTCAGAAAAGAAACCATCTGGGGATTTGTACACGATGAAGGCGCGGCCATGATGGGCGGAGTTTCGGGAAATGCCGGGCTTTTTGGCACAGCCGGCGACCTGGCCAAAATTTTCCAGATGTACCTTCAAAAAGGATATTACGGCGGACGACGTTATCTCTCGGAAGAAACCGTGAGCGAATTTACCCGGATACAATACCCCGCCAACGGTAACCGCCGAGGACTGGGTTTCGACAAACCACTGATCAACAATCAAAGAAACAGCCTGAAAAATGCCTATCCGGCTTTCGATGCCAGTAAAAACAGTTTTGGGCACAGTGGTTTTACCGGCATTTTTGTATGGGCCGACCCCGACCGGCATCTGCTCTATATCTTCCTGTCAAACCGGGTGTACCCCACCCGCGAGAACCAAAAATTATATGAACTCAACATCCGCACTGCCATGCACCAATCCATCTACGATTGTATTAAAAAAGGTCAAAACAACTATTAAAAAAAGTTAATTTCACGGGAAAGGCATATTGTTAAGCAGCAACAACAGATGCCATTATCACCTATCAATCAAATCCTTACATACAAAACTACACATCCTCAAACTCCACTAAAAAATTATGCTTTTAAAAACCAATAATTACATGACCTATGAATGCGGGTTATTAAATTATTAATTTTATTTTTACATGAAACAATCATGTTCTTTAAATCATCGTACTAAAAATTATATGATATGGAAAGTAAAATAACATTCAACGAGCTGCGCAAAATAAAAGACAGCTTGCCTGACGGTTCAATCAAAAGAATAGCGCAAGAATTTGAGGTGAGCGAAGAAACCGTCAGGAATTATTTTGGAGGATC
>CAZHKI010000373.1:0-4259 GCA_964533365.1 uncultured Maribellus sp.
TCCTTAATCATCATACGCATAAAAGCGGCGTCATCGCAAATCAGAATGTTCTTAGCCATAATACATCTCCAATCTTCAAATGGTATTCCTCTGAATTACCTTTACTATTTTACTTGATGACCTCAGTAACTCGGATACCGAAGGCCTCTTCAATGACCATAACCTCGCCTTTTGCAACATACTTTCCGTTTACCAAAACATCGATTGGTTCTCCTGCCAATCGGTTCAGTTCCACGAGCGTACCCGGTGCAAAATCCAGTATTTCTTTGATTGTCTTGCTAGTTCGTCCAAGCTCGACCGTAACTTCAAGCGGAACATCAAGTAAAAGATCAATGTTTTCCGTTTGCAGAAGCGGGCTCTGCATTGGTTGAAAGGCCTGGAACTGAGCGGGAGCAACATTAACATTCTGAACCTGAGGCATCATATACGGAACTGCCTGTTGCTGTTGTTGCTGCATCATCCCCTGCATCTGCGGTGCCATGCCCATTGTATTGTAACCCTGCGTTGGTGCCGCCGCCTGTTGCGGTACCGGTGCAGGCTGTGGTGCCGGTTGTTTTCGCCCAGCCGGTTGGCGTAATGCAGAAATGCTTCGGCGGCATTGGTTGGTTCGTAGGCAAAGTTTACCTCTTTGGCAGCATTCAGTAAAATTTTAAATGAATTAGGATGGCCAATGTTTGCGAGTGCGGCGAGTGCAGCTTTCTTCAATACGGGATTTCCGGCTTTAGTCAGCGGAGTAATTTGTTCCGTTGCGGCAACACATTTCAGTTCGCCCAACGCTTTCACCAGTGTGGCTTTGTTTTTTTCACCTGAAACGGGCAGCGCGTCCAAAAATGCCTGGGCAGCAGATTTGTTTCCTGTCGAGAGCAGGGTTTGTGTGGCCGGTTCGCATAGTGTTTCATCGTTCAGATAACTTTTTACAGCAGCCACGGTTTTTTCACCGCCAACCAGGTTTAGCTGGTTTAGTAAAAAGGTCATCACCATTTTGTCGGATTGTTTGCCGAGCGCGGTTAAAAGCTGGGTTTCCACAAAATCTTTTTCTGCTTCTTTGCCGAACTGGCTAACATAGCGGCTCAGGCTGTTGAGGGCAAACCGTACTGCTGTATCGTCGCCGGTTCCCGGGGCAACCAGCAGGGCAGAAATTTTTTGGAATCCTTCGGGGCCAAGTTCAACGATTTCGTTCATCACCCGGTCGCGGTGGACTAAATCTTTAGTGGGCATCTGTGCCAGAATGTCGGCAACTTTGGTGTCGAGCGTCCGGCGATCCTGGGCAAAGCTGCCAGTGGCAATCATGGCCAAAACCACAATAGCTATGAATTGGAATCTGTATTTCTTCATTTTTAGTGTCATAAATATTCATTAATCAAAAAAAATCACATGGTCCACGGGGCGCGCATGGGCTGGTTGATGAGGCGGTTGGCGCCTTCGTCGTCGATAAATTCGAGTTTTTCGGGATCAAAATGGAGCGTGCGCCCCAGCCTTACGGCAATGATTCCGAGGTTTACCATGGTAGCTGAACGGAATCCGTTCATTTCGTTGAGCGCGAATTTTTTGCGTGTCTTCACCGAGTCGGAGAAAACGGTAATTTGAGGTTCAGGCTCCGGCAAGGTATCAACCAATTTTTGCAGGTTGGGAATATCGGATTTAAATCCGCGGTAGATTTTCCCGTAAGGCCCTTCGATGTAGGCGGCGTCCTTGTCGCGGTTTTCGCCGTCGAGGATGATTTTGCAGCCGTCGGCATAGGTATATTCAATTCTTCGCCACGAACCCACGGCATCGTCGTGTTGCTGCGGGGCATCCACGTCGATGCGCACCGGGCTGGTTTCGTCTTTGCCTAAAAGGTACTGTACAGGATCGAGGTAGTGTTGTCCCATATCGCCCAGGCCTCCGCCGTCGTAATCCCAATATCCGCGGAATTTGGCATGTACGCGTTCTGGATTGTAAGGTTTATATGGGGCCGGCCCGAGCCACATGTCGTAATCGAGGTTTTCGGGGACGGGCATGGGTTTCAGGTTGTGTTCGCCGCTCCAGTAAAATTTCCAGTCGTAACCGGTAATTCCACTTACGGTAACTTTCAGCGGCCAACCCAGTACGCCGCTGTCGATGATCTTTTTCAGCGGTTTTACGTCGGTGCCCAATCCGTAGAAAGTGTCTTTAAACCGGAACCAGGTGTTGAGGCGGAACATGCGGCTGTGGGCATTGACGGCTTCCACCACGCGTTTCCCTTCGCCAATGGTGCGGGTCATGGGTTTTTCACACCAGATATCCTTGCCGGCTTTGGCCGCTTCCACAGCCATCAGCCCGTGCCAGTGCGGCGGCGTGGCAATGTGTACAATGTCCACTTCGGGTAACTGGCATACTTCCCTGAAATCGTGGAATTTTTTCACGTTGTAACTAATTTGGTTTTGCGCCAGTTCCAGGTGTTTGGTGTCCACGTCGCAAATGGCGACCACGCGGGTTTCCTCGTAGGGAATATGGCCGCGGCCCATCCCGCCAACACCAATGATGGCTTTGGTCAGTTGATCCGACGGCGCAATAAAACCATTCCCTCCCAGTACATGGCGCGGGATGATGGTAAAACCGGCCCCGGCGACCAATGCACCTTTCAGAAATTTTCTTCTCGATGTTTGATTTTTATTGTTCATTTTATTTCAATTTGTTGTTTTACTGATTTCTTTTTCAAAAATAACTCTTGTAACAAGCGTAAGTTTTTTGAAAATAATTTCAAAGATAAAATTTACTTTTAAAAAAAATATAAAACTTTTTGACCAGAATTTTACTTTAATAAACCAGATTATCATGAATTGTTAAAAAATAAATTCTTCATCTTTTTCAGGTAAATGTTCATTCTTTTTATCTTTAAAACATTCATAAAATAGATAAACTGTTACCGATGAAAAATATTCCTGTTTTAACTGTTTCCGGGAAAACGCTGGCCGAAACGTATGAGGCGGCATTAATTCAATTGTATGAAAATGGCACCCGCTTTAAAACGCAGTACGACAAACCCGGCGATCCGCTGAGTATCGACTGTACCATGAATTTGACCATTGAGGAACCGGAAACCGACCCGGTGATTCACATGGCTTTCCCTGGAGGCATCGACGATTTGAAGGAATATGTGCTGGAACTGAAAGGTTTCAAGGATCACTGGGTGAAAAACATCAACGACGAAAATGATACCCGCTGGGAATATACCTATCACGGCAGAATTAAAAACTACGGAGTTTGGCGTGAATTGCAAAACGGCCAGTCGGTGGAAGCCGGCCCGTTTAAAGTGGACCAGATTGAAAGCGTGATCAGCAAACTGTCGAAACAGCCCTTTACGCGCCAGGCACAAATGATTACCTGGATGCCCAATCTCGACAATGATTGTTACGACCCGCCCTGTTTGCAGTCGTTGTGGTACCGCATTCTGGAAGACGAGGATGGTGTTTACTGGCTCAACTGTAACATCCGGTTTCGCAGCAACGACGCGTGGGGCGCCAGTTTTATGAACATGTTCGGTTTTATCCAGTTTAACAAAGAAGTGATTGCAGCAGGAGTAGCCGAACAAACCGGTAAAACCGTGAAACTGGGCCGTTTAAACTGGCAGGCCGACTCGTACCATATTTACGGAAAAGACATACAGGCGGCCAAAGAACGCCTGTTCGACCGCGTGGGTGTGATGCCTTTCGAGGAACGCACCATGCCGTTCAACGACCCGTTTATCCGCGACATGTATGAACAGGCCGAACCGGGTATAGTTCAGAAGATTAAGGAACACGACGAGCGCAAGTAATTTGAATTTGTTCAATATTTCAGGAGAGTCGGTTTTTTTTGATTTTTCCCAGCTTACTGATTGTTATCTGCAAGAATTCATTTTTTAAAATTTGTATAATGAATTCCTCAAAATTCTAAATTCCCATATTTCTTTGTTTAATATACTGCAACTCTTTAAACTTTGAACTCCGGATTTTAAACTTTTCGTCTTACATTTGCACCTTCATTATTTATTGATTTTGAACATGGAAATTGCGAGCAAATACAACCCGGCAGAAGTTGAAGACAAATGGTATAAATACTGGATGGAAAACAAATGTTTCCGTTCTGTTCCTGATGAGCGTGAACCCTATACCATTGTTATTCCGCCACCCAATGTAACCGGTGTGCTGCACATGGGGCACATGCTCAACAATACCATTCAGGATATTCTGGTTCGCCGCGCCCGCATGACCGGCAAAAACGCCTGCTGGGTGCCCGGAACCGACCACGCTTCCATT
>CAZHKI010000374.1:0-4243 GCA_964533365.1 uncultured Maribellus sp.
TATCAATTTTTTTGTCTCAACACGCATTTCTTCAATTGAATTTCCCTTCCAAATTGAGCGTATGGTCATTGGTTTGGATGATCTCCCTCGTCCCTGGCCGTATTATATAATAATGATACGGAAGTGATTTTTCAATTTCTTCTAACGAATATTTTTGCATATATCGTATATAGGGAACATTATCCTCCTGTAATGAAAAATCAACATCGCTGATTTAATATATAAATCATACGGTGTGGATACTAATCCCTTTTAAGTGATTAAATAAGTATCTGTTACTGTAAACAGCGCCCTTTCCAAAAAATCGCCTGAAAATAAATTAACTTTTCAAGTAAACCAAACAAACCGTAAAAAATTGAATAAAACCCGCTGATTTCTATGATATGGCTATTTCTTGCGGATAATGGTCAATCCGTCGCGGAGGGGAAGTATTATTTTTTCAATCCGGTTGTCTGATTTTATATATGCATTAAAATCAATAATACCCAGGGTTTGTTTGTCGCCGGGGTCAATTTCATCCAGCACTTTTCCATTCCACAGTGTATTGTCGGCCAAAATAAAACCGCCGTTTTTTACTTTGGGGAAAACCGCATGATAGTAAGCTAAATATTCACGTTTGTCGGCATCGATAAAAACCAAATCGAATGATTCGCTGAGGGTGGGTATAATTTCGAGAGCCGGGCCAATTTTCTGAATGATTTTATCTTGCAATCCGGCTTTAATGAAAAAATCATTCGCTATTTGTTGTAGCTCGTCGTCGATTTCAATGGTAATGAGTTTTCCATCGGATTGAAGCCCGCGGGCAAGGCAAATGGCCGAATACCCGGTGAAAGTTCCCAGTTCGAGAATACGAAGCGGGCGGATCATTTTCGAAAACATGGTAAGGACCTGACCCTGCAAATGCCCCGAAATCATGCGGGCGCCCAGCACTTTCAGATGTGTTTCACGGTCGAGATCGCGTAAAATTACATCTTCTTCATCCAAATGGCGGGCAATGTATTGTTCAATTTTTTTCTGCCGGTCCATGGGTTAGAGGTACACCAGTTTGCTCATTTGATTTTCACTTAAAACCTCGTTGGCGACTTCGAGCAACTCTTCGGCAGTAATGTTGTTGATTTTTTCGAAAACCACCCTCAACGGATCAACCTTATCATAAAGCAGGTAGCTTTTCCCGATGGTCAGCATTAAATCTTCGTGGCTTTCGGTCGAAACGGCAATTTGCCCCACAAGCTGCTTTTTGGCTTTGCTGAGCTGAACCGCGCCCAGCTTTTTATCGCGCAGCAACTTAAATTCTTTCAGCACCAGCGCCAGCGCTTTTTCAAAATTATCCCTGTCGGTGCCAAAATAAACATTGAACAGCCCGGTGTCGGTGTAAGCGGTGTAATTTGATTCAATGTTGTAGGCCATTCCCCTTCGCTCGCGCAGCGCCAGGTTCAGCCGCGAATTCATGGCCTGTCCGCCAATCAGGTTATTCAGTAAAACCATCACAATCCGCCGGGGATGAATCACATCGAATGCAACATTTCCGAGGATACAATGCGTTTGAAAAGTGTCTTTTTCAACCTGGCGGTTTCCGGGAATATAATTTTCGAATTTCTTTCTCCCGTTAATCCGGTATCGGGGTTCCACGCCGCCAAACCAGGTTTCGACGTAACGAATCAACTCCGCAAAATCAATCTTCCCCACCGAACTGATAACCATTTCGTTGGTATGATAATTCTTTTCGATAAACCGCAGGATGGACTCGCGGTTGAATTTTCCAATATTCTCGCTGGTTCCTAAAATGTTGCGGGCAATGGGGTGCCCGTCAAAAACCAGTTCTTCAAATTCGTCGAAAATCAGTTCAGAAGGCGAATCTTTGTACGAATTGATTTCTTCGGCAATGACTTCCTTTTCGCGGTTGATCTCTTTCTCCGGATAAACGCTGTTCCATAAAATATCGCTGAGCAGTTCAACGGTACGTTCGTAATATTCAGCCAGAAATGTGGAATACAACGTAGTTTCTTCCTTGGTGGTATAGGCATTCAGTTCACCGCCCACATCTTCAATACGGCTCAGCACATGAAAAGCTTTCCGCTTTTTAGTCCCTTTAAAAACCGAATGTTCGATAAAATGGGCCAGCCCGTGTTCGTCTTCCGCCTCGTCGCGTGAACCGGTGTTGATTAAAATGCCCAGATGAGCCACCGGCGATTCAACCTGATGGTGAATGACGCGGATGCCGTTGCTCAGTGTATATGTCAGAAATTCAGTATCAACCATTGAATGATGAATCAGCCTGCAAAAGTATAAAAAGAAAGCGGAACGCAAGCAGGCGGAGTTGCAATGATTTTTCGTGCATTTTTTGATTTGAGAAAAAAAAACTTTGTGGTTTTGAAAAAATGTTTACTTTTGTCACACCAAAAATAAAGGGGTGCCATAGCTCAGTAGGTAGAGCAACGGACTGAAAATCCGTGTGTCCTTGGTTCGATTCCGAGTGGCACCACTTAAAGAAAAATAAAACAATTGAAAACGAACATCTTAACGGTGTTCGTTTTTCATTTACGCAACCTGTCAAACTTTATTTAATCCCTTAAAGAGTTAGAAATATATCATCTCTTTTTCCGTCATCTATCGATGCCAGTTTCATCGAAATTCTCTATTTTCACCTCTTTTAAAACAACCAAAAAAGGTATTTCGAGTTGATATGAAAAGAATTGCATCATTTACAGTGATATTCTTTCTACTGCTTTCAGCACAAAACATATTTTCAAAAGCAGAGAAGAAAGGAAGCCATAAAAACCTGTTTTCCAATCCGGTGTGGGATGGCGCCGATCCGTGGATGGTCAAGGTGGACGGGTTTTATTACTACTGCTATTCGGCCAATAATTCCATTCATGTTTCGAAATCGAAAACGATGACACAGCGCAGCGAAACCCGTGCCAACTGGGAAGCGCCAAAAACCGGCTGGAACCGTTCGTGCGTGTGGGCTCCCGAACTTCATTTTCTGGGTGGCCGCTGGTATGTTTACTACGCAGCCGGCGAATCGGGACCGCCCTTTATCCACCAGCGCACCGGCGTTTTGCGCTCGAAAACCAGCGATGTTTTCAGCGAATACGAGGATATGGGAATGCTTAACACCGGCGATATTCCCGGCGACATCTCCCAAAACATCTGGGCTATCGACATGACGGTTTTTGAGCACCGCGGCCGGCTGTTTGCCGTTTGGTCGGGCTGGCTTGAACAAAAAGATACCGACAAAACGCCACAGCACCTTTTCATTTGCGAAATGGAAAACCCGTTCACACTGAAAGGAAAACGCGTTCTGCTGTCGTCGCCGGTGGAAAACTGGGAAACCGGCGGCCCGCTCGACCTCAATGAAGGCCCCGAAGTACTGAAAAACGGCAACCAAATCTTTATCGTTTACTCCTGCCGCGAGTCGTGGCTGAAAGAATACCGGCAGGGAATGCTGCAACTGAACAACCCGGATGACGATTTGCTGAATCCGGAAAACTGGAAAAAAACCGGACCCGTTTTTCAGGGAAATGAAAAGGTTTACGGAGTGGGCCACTGCTCGTTTGTAAAATCGCCCGACGACAGCGAAGACTGGATCATTTATCATTCCAAAAAAGACACCATCCCGGGCTGGGAACGTGATGTGCGGATGCAGCCTTTCCGCTGGAATACCAACGGAACCCCCAACTTTGGCGAAGCCATTCCTGTCGGAAGCGAAATAAAACGTCCGGCTGGTGAAGCTAAAATTTCAAATAAAATCAATTAATTCCGACATGAAATACATACAAATATTCTTTACGCTTGCTTTCTGCCTGGTTTTTTCAACGTTTGCCGGATTTGCCCAAACGAAAATTCCCCGGCACGGAAATCCGGTTTTTGAAGGATGGTACGCCGATCCGGAAGGAGTAGTTTTTGGCGATACCTACTGGATTTATCCCACCTACTCGGCGCCTTACGAGAAACAGGTTTTTATGGACGCCTTTTCATCTCCCGATCTGGTTACGTGGACAAAACACCATCAAATTATTGACACGGCAGCCATTAAATGGGCCAAAAAAGCCATGTGGGCGCCCGCCATCATAAAAAAGGAGAGTCACTATTTTTTGTTTTTTGCAGCCAACGACATTCAAAGCAATGACGAAACCGGCGGAATTGGAATCGGAATTGCCGAACAACCCGAAGGCCCTTTCAGGGATTACCTGGGGAAACCGTTGCTGGACCAAATGGTTCTGCTCATGAAAAGACCTCCGCT
>CAZHKI010000375.1:0-227 GCA_964533365.1 uncultured Maribellus sp.
GGGTTAGTTCGGTGTAAACTTCATCGTTGATGAGCATGGCAGGAGCCTTGTGGCACCAGCCGAGGCAGTTGGTTTCCAAAAGGGTAAAACGCTTGTCGGGGGTTGTTTCCCCCAACTTGATTTTGAGCATGTCCTGGATGGCAAACAATACCTGGCTCTTCCCTTTCATAGCGCAGGTAATTGTTTTACATACCCTGATGGTAAACATCCCAGTGGGTTTGGTTTCC
>CAZHKI010000375.1:237-1687 GCA_964533365.1 uncultured Maribellus sp.
AACCATCGAATATTCCGAAAGATATTTTTCACTTTCAACCACTCCCTGCATAATGGGCAATAAAAACTCCCGTTTCCTGCCGTGCTTGTCGGCTAATTCTTTAATTAAGGATTGTATGGGATTCATAAGAATAAATTAAGAAGTAAATTCAGTTAATTTGTTTGCTTTTTGTTTGCCAGTACGCCAGTTAAGGCAGGTGCATTTATAATACCAAATAAAGAATTTTTTCTCTATTTTTATAACAAAAATAATCAGATGATCAATAAGAAATCACGAATATGTTGCTCAACATGAGTGTTTTTCAGCATGATTTTATGATAATTGAATGGTCAGATTTTTCTTGTTAGGGAATGCCTGATTTTTGTCAATAAAAATGCAAGGTTTTGAATTTTCCAATCAACATACTACGGGAGTTCCGAAAATTTTTCTTAAAAATTTATTGGTCACGCAACCTTTGGTTTTCATTTTTTGTCTGTATCTTATATACTGAAAACAATGAACAATTTTAAGCGATGAAAACATTAATATTCAGTCCTTTGCTTATTCTGCTGTTGGTTTTATCCAACTGGGTGGAGGCTCAGATGATTACGGTCTCAGGTTATGTTACACATCAGTTAGACGGTACTGCCCTCGAAAACGTAACAATTTTTGACTCGGTTTCTGGTATTGGTACTATTTCCGATAAGAATGGATATTATAAATTAATGTTAAGTCCGGGAAAATTAAACCTAATTTTTTCTGAACAAGGTTTTTACAAATTGACCCAACAGTTTATTTCTGCGTCGGATACAACACTGAAGATAATACTTGTTCCAAGGAAGAATGAAAAATCGAACAACAAGGAT
The DNA here is from genome assembly GCA_964533365.1 of uncultured Maribellus sp. Lineage (GTDB taxonomy): Bacteria > Bacteroidota > Bacteroidia > Bacteroidales > Prolixibacteraceae > Draconibacterium. The sequence continues at coordinate 1,083 of CAZHKI010000375.1, forward strand.
CTTGAGAATTCTCAGGTTGATTTGAAAGAAAGAGAGAAAGGATTTGTCGTACGCAAAAAGTAATTAGTTATTAAAATGAAGTATTTGAATTTCCGGAAAATTATAAATTCGGAATATTTCTGCCTTGATTTTGGAAGTATTACCAGTGAATGAGCGAATATTAAAACACAAAAAAACCTGAATTCTTCTTTCGAATTCAGGTTTTTTTGTGAACGGCCTGGAATTAATTGTTTTTCTTACTTTCTTCGCCGGCAATGGAATCACGCATGGCGGTATCGGCTATGATGTTTTTGTATTTCATATAATCCATAATGCCAAGGTTCCCCGATTTAAAAGCTTCGGAAATGGCAAGCGGTACCTGGGCTTCGGCTTCGATTACTTTTGCCCTCATTTCCTGTGCTTTATAAAATAGAACCCCAGCGCGGCGCCGCAGATGCCGCCGATGATGTGGGTAAGCTGGGAAACGTTGTCCTTTGTGAAAAGCCCGTCGTAAATTTCGCCGCCTATGTACAGCGCGGCAACAAGAATCAGGGTAAGGGGTATACCCGAACCCCGCTTGCCGGACAGGGAGGACATTAAAATCAGCATAAAGACAATCCCGCTTG
>CAZHKI010000375.1:1697-4238 GCA_964533365.1 uncultured Maribellus sp.
GCGATGGCCATGGCACGGCGTTCCTCGGCTTTGGCCTGGGCAATATTTTTGTCGGCTTCGGCCTGGTCCATTTGCAGCCCGGCGCCAATGTTTTTACCGATATCAATATCGGCAATATCAATGGAAAGGATTTCGAATGCGGTTCCGGCATCCAGTCCTTTTTCCAGAACCACCCGCGATATAAAATCCGGATTTTCGAGCACTGCCTTGTGGGAATGCGACGAACCGATGGACGAAACAATGCCTTCGCCAACGCGTGCCAGTACCGTTTCTTCGCCTGCACCCCCCACCAGTTGTTTGATGTTGGCCCTGACGGTTACCCTGGCCTTGGCAATCAACTGGATACCATCTTTTGAAACGGCTGTTACCGGCGGTGTATTGATAACTTTCGGGTTGACCGACATTTGTACGGCTTCAAAAACATCGCGGCCAGCCAAATCAATAGCAGTTGCCATTTTAAATGACAACTCGATGTTGGCCTTCGAGGCCGAAACCAGCGCATGAACAACTTTGGCCACATGGCCACCCGCAAGGTAGTGGGCTTCCAGTTCGTTCCGGTTTAACGGAACTCCGGCCTTGGTCCCTTCAATTAACGCGCGGACAATCACTCCGGGAGGAACTTTTCTGAACCGCATAAGAAACAGTTGCAACAAAGAAATTCTTACTCCTGAAACCAATGCTGAAAACCATAATCCGATGGGAATAAAATAGAGGATAATGAATAACAGGACAATTATCCCGATGATCATTCCCCATGCACCTATTGCTTCTATCATTTTATTTTTTATTTAAAGGTTCGACAATAACTTTATTGGATAATATTTTTAATACTTTGATTTCGGTATTGTGATCGACAAACGAACCGGTTGACTGGGCTTCGACTACTTCGCCATTTATTTTTGCTTTCCCTGACGGAGCCAGCCGGCCAATGGTTTTGCCGGTGTCGCCAACGGCAATTTTCAGGTTGTCGAATGTTTCTACTTTGCTGTCAATTTGTGATTCGAGAATCATTTTCTTCCCGGTTCTAGATTTGAACAAATAGTAAACCAACGCAGGGGCTGCAAGCATTACAAAAATCAGGGTCACAATTCCGGCTCCGGTACCATACGAAGTAAAGGCAATATAAATACTTGCAATAAGCAGCAGGATTCCCCCGATTCCGGCTATGGTTACACCCGGGATTACCGCAAACTCAATAAGCAGCAGCAACAGTCCAAGTATGATGAACAAGATAATGGCAAGAATGGTCATATTCAATCAATTGTTACAGTAAGTTCTCGTTCTGAAAGTGCTTCCTTTAATGGCTTTAACGATTCAAAGCCTCCTTTTTTTACATCGCATTTCCCTTTGTAATGGGTAATGAAAGCACATTGTGTGGCCTGTTCATACCCATGTTTGCAAATGTCGATTAATGCGTTGATAACATAGTCGAACGAGTGAAAGTCGTCGTTGTGCAAAATCAGGAAATAGTCGTTCGAAACATCTTCCCTGAATTCATCCTCCGGTTTTCTTTTTGTTTCTTTCGAAGTCATAGCCCTTTTTCAATTTCTTTTGCTTGCTCCAAAGTTATTCTTTTTCCGTTAAAAAACGCAATAACAAAGGCATCTTGTACTCCTTCCTGCCTTACTTGTTTTTGGAGTTTTACCGCATCGTCAAGGTTGGTGAGGCTTCCGGTGGTATATACCACAACTCCTTTTTCGTCGGTATAATTGTCTATTTTCCGGATGAGCGAAAGTTTTTTGTACAACCGATCGATATAGGCTGGCAGGCTCCGGCTGAATGCCCCAATCTGAACCTTGTAAATCAGTTCTTCGGTTTCGGTTGGGTCGGGAATAATGTTTTCGTCAGCGACGACAGGTAAAATTTCAGGATTGGGAATAACGGGAACTACTGCCAGAACTTCATCCTCCAGAACGGGCTCACCAGTTTTTATTTGCTGCGCAGCATGTTTCTCTGTTTCAGAAAGAAACTGCTCAATTTCTTTAGTAGTCGCATTCTGCCAGTAGCCATCTTCCAATAAGCGGGATTGCATAAAAAGTTGGTTGATAGCTTCCTGAAGCGAAAGTGATTCATTTTCAGATGAAAGAATCTTATTGCCAATTTCGGTTATGGTTGCTTCTGACCGGGCCGATCTGTATTCATCGCGTAACTTTTCAATTGTTGTCAGCATGAAATCCAGTTCTTTTTGTTTTAGCTTCCCTTCGTTAAATAATTTAAGTCCCTCTTCGGTTTTGAAGTTTGATAAATCGAAATAGGTAATATTTTGATTTACAATAAATTTGACTGGATTATTGCTGATGGTTTTCTTGTCAGCGGGCAATTCGGTTTGAACGGATGCCGGCAGGGAGTTGTCTTCGGATTCCGTGATTTCTTCAGTGGACTGCGCTTCCTCGGTAACAATTGTATCCTTTGGATGGGGAGGGGGGGCAACTGTTCCTTCGTTCGGAACAGGATTTTCAACAGGTGGAAGATGAGTTGAAATAAATGGATTTTCGTGGTTAAACATTGTATGGATCAAAATTTATGGCGTTGATTGTAAAA
>CAZHKI010000376.1:0-4222 GCA_964533365.1 uncultured Maribellus sp.
ATAAAATAAATCCAGATTCCGGTGACGGAAAAATATTCGGTTCCCTGAAATTTATTTTTGATAAGGGTTTTGATATCCATAAATGCGGCAATAAAAAACAGCAGGCTCCAGGGTAAAAACAGGTAAGCCAGGGTATGTACATAAAAAACCGGGTCGTTTACCGCTTTCACATACGAACCGGTAATCCGCCCCACATTGTTGTCCCAAAAGAAAAACTTCAGGCCATCCCAGCCAAACTGGTTCACCAGGCCAATCAAAGCCGGGCTGACAACGATCAGCGCCAGGAGGGAACCGAGATACCACCGGTAATCGCGAAATGATTGAAAATCTTTTTTCAACAGAAGATGACCAATAACCGCAAAAGCCGGAATGGCAGCGCCCACCGGGCCTTTGCTGAGCATGGCCAGCCCCACGCCAATAAAACCCAAAACCGCGTGGCTTGTTTTGTTGGTTTTTATGAATTCGAAAAGCTGCCACAACGCCAACGTTACAAAAGCCTGTAACAACGTGTCGGTGTGAATGTCCATGCTGTAAAGCGAATAAATCAGCGAGAACGCGAGAAAAGTGGCGGTCAGAAAACCAACACGCCGGTTGTACAATGTTTGCCCTAACCGAAAAGCCCAGTAAATTCCTGCAAAAACAACCAGCAACACCGGCAGTTTAAACCAGAAATTCGAAATTCCGCCAATGGAAAAACCCAGCGCACCAAGCCAAAACAACAAGGGAGGTTTCTGGTCGTATGGCTGTCCGTGTACCGTTAGGTTGATGTAGTTCCCGTTCTGGAAAATTTCTTTGGCAACGGTTGCATATTTCCCGGCATCGCGCGTAAAATCGACAGTCAATCCCGAAAAATAAGCCAACAGGCCCATAATAACAACAAAAAGGATAATGAAACGGAGCGGCTTGTTTTCAACCATGATGTTTTCCTGTAATCGTTTCTTCTGAAATGTGCCGTAAAAGTGGCAATTTTTTCAGAATTATTAAAATCAAAAAATTTATGGGAAGGATAAAATCCGGCGTTTTATTTCAGGAATAAGAAAATGGAAAGTTTTTGTTTAGGCTACAACATTTTAAAAGGTTTCAGGGCGAAAAGCCTATCTTTGCATAAATTACTAAAAAAACTATTGTCACATGAAACTCTGGGATAAAGGAACGCCGGTAAACAAAGCTATCGAGAATTTTACGGTTGGCAACGATCGTGAAATGGATCTCTACCTCGCCCCGTTTGATATTTTGGGTTCGATGGCCCACATTACCATGCTTGAATCAGCCGGTTTGCTGACGAAAGACGAGCTTCCGGTTTTACTGAAAGAACTGAAAAAACTATATCAACAGGCTTCGGAAGGGAACTTTTCGATTGACACCGATGTGGAAGATGTCCACTCGCAGGTGGAATTTCTTCTGACCCAAAAGCTGGGCGACCTGGGTAAAAAAATTCACAGCGGACGTTCGCGAAACGACCAGGTCCTGCTCGATTTAAAACTTTTTACCCGCCACACCATGAAAGAGGTCGTGGAAAGTACTTCCTCGCTGTTCGACATACTTTTGCAACGCAGCGAAGAAACAAAATCGGTGCTGATGCCGGGCTATACTCATTTACAAATAGCCATGCCTTCGTCGTTTGGGCTATGGTTTGGCGCCTATGCCGAAAGCCTGACCGACGATCTGGAATTGCTGTTGTCGGCTTTCAAAATCGCCAACCAAAATCCACTGGGTTCGGCTGCAGGATATGGTTCGTCATTTCCGCTCAACCGCCAGATGACCACCGATTTATTGGGATTTAACAATCTGAACTACAACGTGGTTTACGCCCAGATGGGACGGGGAAAAGTCGAAAAAATTGTTTCATTTGCACTGGCTAATCTGGCTGCCACATTAGCCAAACTTGCCTATGATGTTTGCCTTTTTATGAGCCAGAACTTTGGTTTTGTGAGCCTGCCGGCTGAATTCACCACCGGATCGAGTATTATGCCCCACAAGAAAAATCCCGATGTTTTTGAACTCATCCGCGCACGCTGTAACAAAATACAAGGGCTCCCCGCACAGGTAGCACTCATAGTGAACAACCTGCCCAGCGGCTATTTCCGCGACTTGCAAATGGTGAAGGAAATTTATCTTCCCGCATTTAAGGAAGTAAACGACTGCCTTAATATTGCCTCGCTTGCACTAAAAAATATATCGGTGAACACCCGCATTCTGGACGACCCGAAATACGATTACATTTTCAGCGTGGAAGAAGTGAACAAACTGGTTTTGACCGGGTTGCCTTTCCGCGACGCTTACAAACAAATTGGCGAAAAGATTGAAAACCGCGATTTTCACCCGTACCGGCAAGTCAATCACACCCACGAAGGTAGCATTGGAAACCTCAGCCTCGATAAAATATCGGAAAAGAAAAAACAGGTAATTGAACAGTTCGGGTTTCAAAAAATTGAAAATGCCATCAACCAGCTATTACAATAAGTAGCTTTTAAATCGGCGTCAATTTTCTTTCAACCCTTCACCCCTGAATTTTTACTGAAACAAATAAAAATTCAGGGGTGTAGCTTTTTATATCTTTTATTCAATTTTGCCACTGCTCTATCTCATTCCACCCAAAATTTTTACTCACCTTACTAATTTTTTCTGTTTTTCCGTTATAAAACCAATCCAACTCCTGAAACGTATTCTTCATATCAATAATTACCCGGCAAAATGAAATCTGCCTAAAAGACAGAATCTACTCCATATTCTTTTATTTCTATTATTTAATTTCATTTTGTAAGTTAATGTTAATTTTTTTTAGCATTTTAACAAGAAATAATTATTTAATAGTGTTTTTTGTAAATTTGTTGTGAATTTTTAATCAGGAAAAACAGATCAGATGAGAATACCGGAAGAACAGGGATTATATCATCCCGGGAATGAACATGATAATTGCGGAATTGGTTTTGTGGCGCATATCAAAGGCAAACCATCGCACGAGATCATACAACGCGGACTGGACGTTTTGCTAAACATGGATCACCGGGGCGCCAAAAGTGCCGACAATTCCACCGGCGACGGGGCTGGCCTGCTGATGCAAATTCCCCATGAATTTATCGCCGGGGAATTGGGATTCGATGTGGGCGAGCCGGGAAAATATGGCACCGGACTGGTTTTTCTTCCGAAAGAAGAAAGCGAGGCCGACATTTGCATGGAAGTACTGAACCGCAACATTGCTGCCGAAGAATTAAAACTGGTGGGCTGGCGCGATGTACCGGTCGATCATTCGGCGCCGGGGCAAATTGCAAAAACCACCGAACCGGCCATCAAACAGGTGTTTGTAAAAGCCAACCTCGAAAAAGACATGCTTGAACGAAAATTATATGTTGTCAGAAAACTGACAGAAAAAGAAATTCGCGACTCGAACCTGGTTCACAAACGCAGTTTTTATCAACCCAGTTTCTCTGCTAAAATAATGGTGTACAAAGGAATGTTCACTCCGAAGCAACTGAAGGATTATTTTCTTGATTTAAATAACGAACAGTTCAAAAGCGCCATTGCGCTGGTTCATTCGCGATTCAGCACCAACACCTTTCCCACCTGGGATTTAGCCCAGCCTTTCCGCATTGTGGCCCACAACGGCGAAATCAATACCGTCCGCGGAAACCGCCTCTGGATGCAGGCCCGCGAAGCATTGATGAAATCGGAAATTTTTGGCGACGACCTGAAAAAACTGCTGCCGGTTATTGAACCGGGCAAATCGGATTCCGCCTCGTTCGACAATGTACTTGAATTCCTGCACATGACCGGGCGTTCGCTGCCCCATTCGCTTTGCATGATGATTCCCGAGTCGTTCAACGAAAAAAACCCGATACCCGATAGTTTAAAAGCTTTTTACGAATATCACTCCACCATCATGGAACCGTGGGACGGCCCGGCTTCGATGGTATTTTCCGACGGACGTTACATTGGCGGCACCCTCGACCGGAACGGGTTGCGACCTTCACGTTACGTAATAACCAAAAACAACCTCATTGTAATGGGCTCCGAAGTGGGGGTGCAAACCTTCAAACCCGACGAAATCAGGGAAAAAGGAAGATTGCGCCCTGGTAAAATCCTGCTGGTCGATACACAACTGGGCATAATCATCCCCGACGAAGAAGTAAAAGACCAGTTGAGCCGCCGAAACCCTTACGGAATGTGGCTAAAGGAAAACCGGATGGTGCTTGACGACATTTCGGTAAAACACCGCGTTCCG
>CAZHKI010000377.1:0-4220 GCA_964533365.1 uncultured Maribellus sp.
CATGAACGAAAGCTATTCAAACGTAACCTATTACTGATAAGAAATTTGTCTATACTAACCTTGAAAATAATAAGAATGAAAGCATTATTCTATTTGATGATCATTTTTCTGATGGTGGCCTGTTCGTCGTCGTCAAAAAAAGATTCCGAAACATCTTCGGTATTGAAAACCACGCTAACCAAAGCCGAACTTCAGGATAAAATTAAAGGAGGCTGGGCCGGGCAGGTGATTGGCTGTACCTACGGCGGGCCAACCGAATTCAGGTACAACGGTGTGATGATTCCCGATTCGGTCGTCATTCCGTGGGATTCAACCCGTTGTTTGTGGTATTACCAAAATTCGCCCGGGTTGTACGACGATGTTTACATGGATTTGACTTTTGTCGATGTTTTCGAGAATGAAGGAATCGATGCGCCGGCCCGTTCGCACGCGCTGGCTTTTGCCCATGCTGAATATGCCCTGTGGCATGCCAACCAGGCCGCCCGTTACAATATCCTGAACGGAATTATGCCGCCACAGTCGGGCCACTGGCTCCAAAATCCGCATGCCGATGATATCGACTTTCAGATTGAAGCCGATTTTGCTGGGCTGATGGCGCCGGGAATGGTGAATACCGCTTCTGATATCTGCGATAAAGTTGGGCACATTATGAATTACGGCGACGGCTGGTATGGCGGCGTTTATGTGGCGGCCATGTATTCGCTGGCCTTTATGGCTGACGATGTAAATTTTGTGGTGAATGAAGCTTTAAAGGCCATTCCGCAGGAGTCACAGTTTTACCAGTGTATGGCCGATGTAATTGCTTGGCATAAGCAATATCCCGACGACTGGGCACAAACCTGGAATGAAATACAGAACAAATGGTCACACGATATTGGTTGCCCTGACGGCGTGTATCGCGATTTTAACATTGATGCCAAAATTAATGCGGCCTACATTGTGGTTGGCCTGCTTTACGGCGCGGGCGACTATACTAAAACGCTCGATATTTCAACCCGCTGCGGACAGGATTCCGACTGCAACCCGGCCAGCGCCGGTGGAATCCTGGGTACCATGCTCGGGTATTCCAATATTCCGGAGGAATGGAAAAAAGCGGTTTATCCCGTGGAAGACATGGATTTCAGGTACACTTCTGTTTCGCTGAACGATGTGTATGAAATGGGAATGAAACATGCGTTGCAGGTTTTGGAAAAAAATGGCGCAAAAGTAAATGACGAAAAAATTGAAATACCGGTGCAACAGATAAAACCGGTGGCTTTGGAAATTGCTTTCGAAGGTCACTACCCGGTTGAACGCAATGCCGTGGACAAATCGCTGAACACGCAAAACCAAAAAATTCAGATTGAATTTACCGGAAATGGTTTTGTGTTGCAGGGCTGGGCACGAAAAACCGCAAAAGAATACGAGGAGTCAGTGGCTGAAATTACAATGAGTGTCGATAGCGGGGAGCCTGAAAAGATTTTGATGCCTACCACGTTTGCCACCCGTAAACATGAACTGGGATGGAAATACCAGTTGCCTGAAGGAGAACATACGGTTGAGATTCAGTTGCTGAATGCTTCTCCCGCTTTCCGGGTCGATGTGGGTGATGTGATTGTGTACAGTTCAAACAAGCCATAGCATTTTATCGTAGTCTTGGGTATTACCCGGTTTCATCAGTGCTAATGTGAATTTGGCAGGCCCCTCATAGCGCTGTCATTTCAACGATGTACAAGGAGAAATCTTTCCTGATGAATTGATTTCCCTCCTGTCCTTTATTACAAACAAGGCGTAGCGTCCAACAAGAAATGAGGACATTAAAAAGCCGCTGCAAAAACTATTGCAGCGGCTTTTGATATGAGAAATGGTTTTTTTATTCTTCCACTTTCGAAAAATCCATGGCGGCCAGCCGTTTGTATGAGTTGTAGCGCCATTTGGCGTTTTCTTCGGCTGAAGCAAACAGTTCGTCGGCAGTAGCCGGGAACGATTTTTTCAGCGAGGTGTAGCGCACTTCGCCGTTCAGGAATTCCTGGAATTTGCTCCAGTTGGGTTCTTTGGAATCGAGCTGGAACGGGTTTTTGCCTTCGGCTTCCAGCAGCGGGTTGTAGCGGAACAACGACCAGTAGCCACTTTCTACAGCACGCTTTTCTTCATCCTGCGATTTGCCCATGCTGGCCCGTAATCCGTGGTTGATACACGGCGAGTAGGCGATAATCAGCGATGGTCCCGGGTATGCTTCAGCTTCCCTGATAGCTTTCAGGTATTGAGACTGGTTGGCGCCCATGGCCACCTGGGCTACATAAACGTAACCATACGAAATCATCATGGCGCCCAAATCTTTTTTTCTGATTTTTTTACCTGATGCGGCAAATTTGGCCACAGCTCCCACCGGCGTCGATTTCGACGACTGACCGCCGGTGTTGGAATATACTTCTGTGTCGAGTACCAGAATGTTGATGTCCTGTCCACTGGCCATCACGTGATCAAGGCCTCCGTAGCCAATGTCGTAAGCCCAGCCGTCGCCGCCAAATACCCAGATGGATTTTTTCACCAGGTATTGCTGCAGTTTGGCAATTTCTTTGGCATCGCTGTGGTTGCTGCCGGTAATGGCTGCTTTCACTTTTTCGGATGCGGTAACCGAACCGCTGGCGTTGTTGCGGTTTTCGAGCCACTCGGCGTATGCTTCTTTCTCAGCATCGGAAGCGCCGTTGTTCAGTGCGTTTTCCATCAGTACGGCAATGCGTTCGCGTTGTGCGTTCACACCTTCGGCAAATCCAAAGCCATATTCGGCGTTGTCTTCAAATAGTGAATTCGCCCAGGCTGGTCCGTGCCCTGAATTTTTATTTTTACAGTAAGGCGTTGAAGGGGCCGATCCACCGTAAATGGATGAACAGCCGGTGGCATTGGCAACCATCATCCGTTCGCCAAACAACTGGGTAATTAATTTAATGTAAGGCGTTTCGCCACAACCTGCACAGGCTCCCGAGAATTCGAACAGGGGCTGGGCAAACTGTGAGTTTTTCACCGACTGGAATTTATCAACTACTTTTTCTTTTACCGTAACTTTTTGATCCATGTAGTTCCACCGTTCGATTTCGGCCTGTTGGGTTCCCAGCGGTTTCATTTCGAGCGCTTTGGTTTTTGCCGGGCAAACATCGGCACAGTTACCGCAACCGGTACAGTCGAGAACGCTAACCTGGATGCGGAAATTCAGCCCGCCAAAGGTTTTGGTAGGTGTGGCCACCCGAACTTCGGTTCCGGCCGGCGCTGCTGCGGTTTCTTCTTCGGTTAACAGGAACGGACGGATGGCAGCGTGCGGACAAACGTAGGCACACTGGTTACACTGGATACAGTTTTCAGCCTGCCATTCGGGAACATTCACGGCAATACCGCGTTTTTCCCAGGCAGCAGTCCCCATCAGGAATGTTCCGTCTTCGTAGCCGGTGAATGTGGAAACCGGCAGATCGTCGCCACGCTGTCCGTTGATGACGTCCACCACTTTGGCAATGTATTCCGGTCGGCCTTGTTCTTCGTTGCCGGCAGTTGTTTTAATGTTTTTCCATTCAGCCGGAACTTTAACTTCCACCACATTTTGCCCACCGGCATCGATGGCGGCAAAGTTCATGTTGACGATTTGTTCTCCTTTTTTGCCATAGGTTTTTATAATGGCTTTTTTCATTTGGTCAACGGCCAGTTCGTAAGGAATAACACCGGTGATTTTGAAGAATGCCGATTGCATGATGGTATTGGTGCGTGTACCCAATCCTAATTCTTCGCCAAGTTTTGTCCCGTTGATAATGTAAAATTTGATGTCATTTTCGGCCATGTATTTTTTCATCGAATCGGGAAGGCGATCTTTGGTTTCCTCTTCGTCCCAGATGGAGTTCAGAAGGAAGGAACCTCCTTTTTTCAGGCCTTTCAGCACGTCGTACATGTGAATGTAGGCAGGTACGTGACAGGCAACAAAGTCGGGCGTGGTAACAAAGTACGTTGACCGTATTTGTTTGTCGCCAAAACGAAGGTGCGAACAGGTAAAACCGCCTGATTTTTTCGAATCGTACTGGAAGTATCCCTGGCACGATTTATCGGTGGCGTCGCCAATTATTTTAATGGAGTTTTTGTTGGCGCCCACTGTTCCATCCGACCCCAGCCCGTAAAATTTGGCTTGGTAAGTCCCTTTTGGGGTCATGTCGATTTCTTCTTTTAACGGAAGTGACTTAAATGTAACGTCGTCCACAATT
>CAZHKI010000378.1:0-4207 GCA_964533365.1 uncultured Maribellus sp.
TCCTTACAGCACCTTGTCGCAGGTGGCCAACGGCGCTTCCGGCGGATACCGCTACGAGTTTTCAAATGCACAAGGGAAAATCAGTTACGGGTTAATACAAAGTACGCTGGGCAACTACGATCTTGGCTGGGAAAGTACCGAACAATGGAATACCGGTTTCGAATCGGCCTGGTTGAAAAACCGTTTGTTTGTTGATTTTGATGTTTATTTCTCGAAAACCACTGACCAGATTTTTACCCGGAATATTCCGGTAATGACCGGTTTTAAAACCATCACCACTTCGATGGGGCAGGTAAACAACAAAGGTGTTGAACTGACCCTGCGGTCGGTTAACGTCCAGCAAAGCGATTTAACCTGGACCAGTTCACTTACCTTCTGGAAAAACTGGAACAAGCTGGTTAATCTTTACGGAGAAGATCTCGACGGCGACGGAAAAGAAGACGACGATATTGCCAGCAGTTTATTTGTAGGAAAATCGTTAGGGGCTATTTATGGTTACGTTCAGGACGGGATTGTGCAGACTGGCGATACCGAGTACATTGCGTTAACCGGCGCTCAGCCCGGTGCACCCAAATATAAAAGTATCGACGGTGAAGACGGGATTACAGCCGATGACCGGAAAATTTTAGGTTATACGAAAGAAAATTTCCGGTTGAACCTGGGCAACAGCGTGAGCTATAAAAATTTTGAATTTTATGCGTTGGTGACAGGCGTTTTCGGCGGTAACGGATATTATCTGCAAAATAATACGCAGGCTTACATGACTTCGGGAACCGGCCGTTTTAACGACAACATGACATCGAAACCCTACTGGACTTCCCAAAATCCAAGCAATGAATACCCGTCGGCCATTTTTGCCGGCGACGGACGTTTCCGGGGTTTGCAGTCACGCGGTTTTGTCAGGTTACAGGATGTTTCCATTTCATATTCTTTCCGCCAGCAATGGGTAAAAGAAGCAAACATCAGTTCGCTTAGAGTTTTTGTTGCTGCCAAAAATGTGGCAACCATTACCAAATGGGATGGCGACGATCCGGAAACAGGGGCAACCTATCTTTCAAATACCTTCCCCGTGGTATCCATCTATTCACTTGGAGTTAATATCAGTTTCTGAACCTAAAGATTTGAAAAATTATGAAAAGATTTAAATATATAAAAATTGGGTTTTTAGTACTCATTATGAGTATGGTAAGCTGCAACGACGATCAGTTCCTGGAAGAAAATCCGTCAACCTTTTACACCATTGACAATGTGTTTTCCACTTCGGCACAGGTTGATCAGGTATTGGTTTCCATTTATTCACACATCAGGGATTTATGGGTAAACCCGGGTGAATCAGCATGGATATACGTGATGAGAGGAAAAGGTTCCGATATGTTTGATGTTCCCAATATCCGCAGGGGCAATACGTTCAGCGATTACAGTGTGATTAATCCCGATAACGGCAATTTCTATGAAATTTATACCACGTGGTATTACGTAATTTCGCGTGCGAACCTGGCCATTTATGCAGCAGAACTGCCCCAGATTTCCTGGTCATCAGAAGCCGAAAAAGCTTATGTTTTGGCACAGGCACGTTTTTTCCGTGCTTTTGCCTACCGTAACCTGGCTGAACTGTTTGGTGGTGTGCCCATTGTAACAGACATTGTTACCACGCCACGCTACGATTTTGAACGCGAAAGCCGGGCAAATACTTACCAATTTGCCATTGACGAATTGAAAGCCATCGAAAACGATTTGCCCGAAACAACTGCCACTGGCGGACGTCTTGTACGAGCTGCCGCCCAGCATAACCTGAGCCAATTGTATCTCGGCCTGGGGATTCAACTGGCAGCCGACGGCAATGCCAGCGGTGCTCAAACAGCTTATAATAATTCGGTGACCTATGCCAGCAAGGTAATCGACGGTGGAACCTATTCCCTGATGAATGCCCGGTTTGGCACACGGAAAAATGAAACATCGGCTGTTATCAATGTTTACAATAACGGTGTTTTAACTGCAAGCGGACTGGTGGATACTGTGCAAATGTCAACCAATCATTACTGGGATTTGTTCCAGGAAGGAAATGTGAATTACCAGGATGGAAATAAAGAATGTATCTGGGCTGCCCAGATTGACTACGCTGCTTACAGGGCTGAAGATGGAAAATCGAAACTCAATTACTCGCGTGCTTACGGGCCTGTTTTCCGCGATGGCGCTAAAAGCCATATGCTTGGTACCCTGGAAGATGTCGGTGGTCGCGGTATCGCACAAATGATACCTACCATGTACACCCGCGATAATATTTATGCCGACAAATGGGCTGGCGATTTACGAAATTCTGACGTTGTTTTCCGGCGCAGGTTTAAGGGGAATGTTCCCACCTCAGCTTATTATCTGAAAACCATTCCGTGGAGTGTTTTTTACGAAAGCGGCGCCGATGCCACGACCAATAAAAACAACACCAGCCTTTGCTACCCGGTTTCGTGTAAAATTGCGACTGATAAATATACGGGTTTAGCTGAAGGAGAAAACAGGAGTAATTTGTTCCGCGACGACTATATTATCCGGCTTCCCGAAACTATTTTGCTCAGGGCTGAGGCCAAACAACGGCTGGGCGACAAAGCCGGTGCTGCTGCCGATATTAACCTGCTCCGCGACCGGGCACAGTGCAGCTACCGGGTTACTGCCGCCGACATGGACGACAATTTCAACACCATTCTTGATGAACGCGCACGCGAACTGGTTTACGAAGAAAGCCGGTGGAATACCCTGTTGAGAATGGGCGGGACCATTGCTGTTGACAGAATTCGTGAATATGCATACTGGCCGGAAACAAAAGCCACACTGACTTTTAATTACAATGTATGGCCGATTCCGCAAACCATTATCGATACCAATAAAGATATCGTACTGGATCAAAACCAGGGTTGGGAAAACAGGTAATTTCCTGTCTCCGCTTATTTAGTTACCTTGACCAGCCGGCAAAAGCTGGTCAGGGTAACTTTTTTTAATGAAACGATTTACTGAAAAACAGCCGTTTTAAGCCACAGGAGGTTTTGTATCTGAAAAGCCTATTTGTAAATACTTTTGCAAATTATCCTGTTTTACCTTATTTCTGTATCTTAACGACTTACATAAATATTATCAAATGAAAACAATCAGCGGCCTGATTTTAATTTTTATTCTGTTTTCGTGTTCAAACCCCAAAAAAGAAGTTTCTGAAACCCAGCCATCCATCCTTTATCTGAAAGATAATTTTCAGAATCCCCCTGTTGAGTATGGAGTGAATTGCTGGTGGTGGTGGCTGAACGGAAACGTTAATAAGGAAGCCATCACAAAGGATTTGGAGGCAATGAAATTCCGTAATTTTCAGGGTGCAATGATTTTCGACGCCGGGGGGCATAACCAGAGAGGAAATAACGATATTCCCACAGGTCCGTTGTTTGGTTCACCCGATTGGAACAAGTTGTTTGTTTTTGCGCTCGACGAAGCAGAAAGGCTGGGATTGCAAATGGGATTCAATATCCAGAGTGGCTGGAACCTCGGTGGTCCGGTGGTAACCACTCAATATGCCGCAAAGCAAATTACCTTTTCTGAAACTAAAATTTCAGGAAATAGAGAAGAAGCTGTAAAATTAGAATTGCCAAATATCAGGGACGATTTTTATAAAGATATTGCGGTGCTGGCTTTTCCGGTCGGTAACGAACAAAAAACGAACGAAGTAATTACTGACCTGGATTTAAAACTGGGGTATCACGAACTTGGCGGATCTGCGCCCGACACCCGGTTTTTGCTGGGAAATGTTTCGCAAAGGAGAACCAGAAATCAGGACACGGCAAGCTATATGGTAAAAAAGGATGCCGTATTAAACCTGACCAGTCGTATGGACAGCGAAGGAAACCTGAACTGGAAAGCGCCGGAAGGGGAATGGAGCATTTTGCGCATCGGATATACCTGTACCAATTCACATGTTTCCACGTCGAGTGGCGATTGGCAGGGCGCTGTTCTGGATTATATGAGTAAAGAAGCTTTTGATTTTTACTGGAATACTGTGGTTGAGCCCATTTTCCAGGAGGCCGGGCACCATGTGGGGACCACGCTGAAATACATGGAAACCGACAGTTGGGAATGCGGTGGGATGAACTGGACCGATAAGTTTGCCGAAGAATTTTCTGCTTACCGGGGGTACGATTTGCTTCAGTATTTACCGGTGGTTGCCGGTTACGTG
>CAZHKI010000379.1:0-2301 GCA_964533365.1 uncultured Maribellus sp.
CCGCCTAAGGTCAAAAAAATAAGGCTGCCTAAATTTTCTTTTTAGACAGCCTCTTATTCATTCAAAATGGTCTTGGTAATATTTTTATGAGCAGTTACATCTTAACCAGTTCTGCATACATGATTTCCATCTGATTCCAGTTTTCCTGTACGGGATTCATTACTATGAACTGGTTTCCTGATTCGGTAATTTCAATTTCACCCAAAGTGACAATTTCAAATTTTTGGTTTGTTCCAGGGATATCCGATTCCAGATTTTTGTTGCCGATATTTACATTTACCCGGCACGGATTGTTGGCGTTAACTAATACTTCCACCCTGTATTTGCCGGGTTCGGCGACAAACATCCATTCAATCCGGGTTCGTGCATCGGTCCAGTTTTTAATAACAGATTCAGCACCCGTTCCTTCAAGTATTGCGTGTGTGCCATAACCCGGATTATGTATGTCGGCAAAATCAGCAGGTAATAAAATACTCCCGTTATGAAGTGCAGGTATGTTACTGGTGATTTCAACTTTACCAGTGGTTTTTACAGCAACTACTGTGTTCACAGGGTCGAAAATGACAGAAGGGGCATTGATAACCAGGTCGCCGTCTTCAAATTTCCAGGCAAATTTTTGTTTTGGATTAGCCAGCAGGAAGACATCTTTTACGCGGGTTTTCAGTCCCGGAACCCGCAATATGCCGTCTTTGGGCCAGTTGAAAACATGAAAGTAAAAAGTTGTTTTTCCGTTTTCTATTTTTTGCGTACACCGTCCCCAGGGCAATTTGAAAAACGGGCTTGCCGAAGTGCCGTAAATGGATTCTCCGTTTTTTTGCATCCAAACTCCCATTTCCTTCAAGCGGACCACGCTTGAATCGGGGATTAAACCTTCGGCAGTTGGGCCCACGTTCAGCAAAAAATTGCCTCCCTTGCTGGCAATGTCAACTAACATGTGGATTAAATTTTCAGTTGATTTCCAGTTGTTGTCGTACCATTTGTAACCCCAGCTGGTGTTCATGGTCATACATACTTCCCAGTCGTAATTAAGGCCGGTTGGCGGGATATGTTGCTCGGGTGTTGAAAAATCACCTGGCCATGGACGATATAACCGGTTGTTGGTCAGTATTCCGGGGTACTTATTGACTTCGTTTTGCAGAACCTGTGCTGCTTCTTCGGTCATCCCAACCGGGGTGTCCCACCATAAAATATCAAGCCCGCCATAGTTTTCAAGAATTTCTTTTACCTGAGGAAGAGCTTTGCTGTTGATGTAATTCATCAGGGAGTCGCGTTTCAGGTTTGAATCCCAGTGCGGTTCGCCACGGTCGATACCTGCATATGTGCCGCCGGGTTCGTGCCAGTCCTGTGCCTGTGAATAGTAAAATCCAAGCCGGATGCCGTGTTTTTTGCAGGCTTCGGCCAGTTCTTTGAGCGGGTCGCGGCCAAAAGGTGTGGCGTCCACTATGTTGTAATGGCTGGCTGCAGAATGAAACATGGCAAATCCGTCGTGGTGTTTCGATGTGATGACGATGTATTTCATCCCGGCCAGTTTGGCCAGTCTTACCCACTCTTCGGCATTAAATTTTTCCGGATTAAATTGTTCGGCCAGTTTTTCATATTCAGCAACCGGAATTTTTGCACGGAGCATGATCCATTCACTAATTCCCGGAATTTCCTTCCCGTTCCATTCTCCGGCAGGAACTGCGTACAATCCCCAGTGGACAAACATTCCGAAACGGGCTTCGCGCCACCATTCCATTTTTGCATCCTGTTTACGGGTTGCTTCATTTTTTATTGATTGTTCTGTTTTTGGTGAACAGGCAATAATCAGGAATAAAATTGCAGAATAGAAAATTGTTTTTTTCATCGTAATATGATTTCCAGATTGATTTTTTGAGATAAAGTTCAGTTTTTTAATTTTAATATCAAAAGTCTGATGGAAATGATTAAACGAATACTGAAGAAGTTAAAAAGAAAGAGGCTGCCTCAACAGGCAGCCTCCAAAAACTAAACCTAACTAAACCAAACTTATGAAAAAACAGCAAATTGCTGTGAAGTATCAACGAAAAACATTTTATAAGAACAACTTTATATACGCTGTTTCTGTTTAATTGTTTCCATGGCTAAAAAAATAATTACAAATAATGTGCCAAAAATTATTATTGAGGAATAAAACATCGTAGGTGAGATTTCAAAAAATGAATATCTTTGCTGGGGAAATTGTTGAAATTTGTCGTTAAGTGTAAAATTAGCAAGAATTTAGATGAATAGCATTCGTAACTTTTGTATTATCGCCCATATTGATCATGGAAAAAGCACTCT
>CAZHKI010000379.1:2311-4206 GCA_964533365.1 uncultured Maribellus sp.
GATCGGCTTTTGGAATTTACCAAAACGATCGGGGAAAGGGAAATGCACGATCAGGTGCTCGACAACATGGAACTGGAGCAGGAAAGAGGGATAACCATAAAAAGTCATGCCATTCAAATGGATTATTTGTATAAAGGCAATGAATATAAGTTAAATCTGATTGACACTCCGGGACACGTTGACTTTTCGTACGAAGTATCGCGTTCAATTGCTGCCTGTGAAGGAGCGCTTTTAATTATTGATGCAACCCAGGGAATTCAGGCTCAAACTATCTCCAATCTTTATCTTGCCCTTGAAAACGACCTGGAAATTATTCCGGTTCTGAATAAAATGGATCTCGACAATGCCATGCCCGAAGTGGTGGAAGATCAGATTATCGATTTAATCGGGTGCGATCACGAAGATATTATCCATGCCAGCGGAAAAACCGGGATGGGTGTGGAAACCATTCTGGAAAGAATTATTGAGAGAATTCCGGCTCCCAAAGGCGATCCGGAAGCACCGCTTCAAGCCCTCATTTTTGATTCAGTTTTCAATTCGTTCAGGGGAATTATTGCCTATTTCAAAATTGTTAATGGAAAAATCAGGACCAGAGATTTGGTGAAATTTGTTGCCACCGAAAAGGAATATTATGCTGATGAGATTGGTGTGCTGAAACTGGGTCTTTCTCCAAGAAACGAACTTTCGACCGGCGATGTCGGTTACATCATTTCAGGAATCAAAACAGCGAAAGAGGTAAAAGTGGGCGACACTATAACACATGTAAAAAATCCGTGCTACAAAGCCATCGAAGGCTTTGAAGAAGTAAAACCCATGGTTTTTGCCGGTATTTATCCCATCGATGCCGACGATTATGAAGACTTGAGAAATGCCATGGACAAACTTCAGTTAAATGACGCATCGCTCACGTTTGAACCTGAATCGTCAGCTGCTCTTGGGTTTGGATTTCGTTGCGGGTTCCTCGGGCTTTTACACATGGAAATCATTCAGGAACGGCTCGAACGCGAATTCGACATGAACGTGATTACCACTGTTCCCAACGTTTCGTATTTGGTTCATTTAACCGACGGAACCACCGAACGGGTGTACAACCCTTCCGGAATGCCATCTGCATCGGTTATCGATGAAATTGACGAACCTTATATTAAGGCAAATATTATCACAGCCTCTGAATTTATTGGGCCGGTGATGAAACTTTGTCTTGATAAACGCGGAACCCTGATTAACCAAAGTTATCTGACCGCAGAACGTGCCGAACTGATATTTGAATTGCCACTGGGTGAGATTGTATTCGACTTTTACGATAAACTGAAGAGTATATCTAAAGGATATGCATCGTTTGATTATCACATCAGCGGTTTCAAACCCGCAAAACTGGTACGGCTCGATATCCTTTTGAATGGCGAAATGGTTGATGCACTTTCAACTTTAATCCATTTTGACAACGCTTACAACTTTGGGCGAAAAATGTGCGAAAAGCTGAAAGAGCTGATTCCGAGGCAGCAGTTTGATATTGCCATTCAGGCGGCTATTGGTGCAAAAATTATCGCCCGCGAAACAGTAAAAGCTGTACGAAAAGATGTAACCGCCAAATGTTACGGGGGCGATATTACCCGAAAACGTAAACTTTTGGAGAAACAGAAGAAAGGGAAAAAACGCATGAAACAGGTCGGTAATGTTGAAGTGCCTCAAAAAGCTTTTTTAGCCGTTTTGAAGCTGGATTAACAATGAATAGATTATTATAAAGCCCATGATTTCCAAAGTGTTGTGGATTTCGAATCAAATGATTAGTTTGTAGCCTTTTCCGTGTACATTAATAATTTCAACCGAAGGTTCGTCTTTCAGGTGTTTGCGAAGTTTAGTAATGTATACGTCCATGCTGCGGGCATTGAAAT
>CAZHKI010000380.1:0-4193 GCA_964533365.1 uncultured Maribellus sp.
GCCCAAAACTTCCGGTTATATTTTCTGAAATATTGATTTCGGCTTCGGCATAAATCTCTGAAATGATGTTCCGGGTAAAAACATCTTTGTTCAGTTCGAACGACGACGAGTCGGACCGGTACGAAATAATTTCGGGGCTGAACTTTTGTGCCGACAACTGGTACCCAAACTTAAACTTTACAGGCAAAGCCGGGAGCCAGTCGAAATCGCCTTTTAGCGACCAGTCGTTTAAGTTGTTGTATCCTTTGTAAAGTTCATCGCCTTTTTTATCGAACTTGTTCAGGTATTCCTGTCTGAACCTGCTGTTGTAGCCCGAAAAATTGGCAAACAGCGTGGACGAGAAAATGTGGTTCCAGCGAACAACATTTGTCAGGTTTTGCCAGTTGTAACTGAACTTTGTATAGTCGCTGAAACTTTCGTCTTCCATCACATAAGCGTCGCGGCCGGTATAAAAACTGAGATAAACGCGGTTGTTGCGGTTGATTATCCAGTTGGTTTTGGCGTTGATATCCCAGAATCCATAGGTAAGTACCTGGCTGCCTTCATTCTGGTTTTCCAGCCGCTGGGCTGCCAGCAAAAGCAGGTTCGCCCAGGTGGTACGCCCTGAAACCATAAACGAAGCTTTGTCTTTTACAATCGGTCCTTCGAGGGTGTAACGCCCGGCAATGGGGCTGACAGAAAAAGTTCCCGTCCGTTTTTTCAGGTTTCCCTCTTTCATACTTACATCGAGAACGGAACTCAGCCTTCCGCCAAACCGCGCAGGCAGGCTCCCTTTGTAGAGCCGGGTTTCGCTGATGGCGTCGTTGTTAAAGGCCGACATAAAACCCCACAAATGGTTTACGTTGTACACCGGCACGCCATCCAACTGGATAAGCGTTTGATCGGGGCTTCCGCCACGCACGCTAAAACCAGTGGAACCTTCGGTGGCCGACGAAACCCCCGGCAGTAATTGGATCGCTTTCAGCAAATCGGGCTCGCCCAATACAGCCGGAATTTTTTCCACCTCTTTTGCATTCAGCCGGTGCATTCCAAACGCAGGCAACAACAAAAAATTTTCGTCCGGGGTGGCGGTTACTTCTATTTCCCCGAGACTATTATTGGTTTCAAGCTGAATGTTTAAAACAGTGTCTTTTGAAAGGGGCAGGGTTAAAACAACCGTTTCGTAACCCACAAACCTGAAAATTGCCTGTACCTGTTTTTGCGGAACGGTCAAACTAAAAAAACCATAATGGTTACAGGCAGTTCCCTGGTTGAATTCCGGAACAAAAACCGTCGCTCCGGAAAGCCGTTCGCCGGTGGCCCCGTCGGAAACATACCCGCTGATGGTGGCTTTTTCCTGCGAAAACAACGGGACTGAGAATAAAAACAAACCCACCAGGAACAGTATCTTTTGATTGCCGGCGTTCATGGATTGGAGGTTTTTGTAAACTCTTTCGAAACACTGTTAAAAGAACCGAAAATCCCGGTGCCGCCGTGGATGTTGGAATAGACCGGGAAAGGAGAATAAATGATGGGGGAATCTTCTGCATACAAATCCATATCCTGTAAAAGAAGGCTCGATTTCATATACCTGTCCAAATGGTAATCGGTTGAGAGTAAAAAAACTTTTTTTGGATAACTAATACATTGAGGGGAAAATACTATTCTGGCAACATCGTTGGAAATTTCCTTGTTTGTGAAACGCAGATAATAGTCGTATTCGAAATGAAAGCCTCCGTTCTGAGAAATTCGTTGGTTAAAATCGTCGGCATATTCAAAGTTGGAATATAAAACGCAGGCAATGTTTATAACGGGATTTTCCGAAGGACCTTCGTTTCCGGTTGCCGAAATCCAGTAATAATTGTCATCATCTTCCGAATCGTTTAAAGAAATCTGAAAGGGATCCAGGTAATTTCCGGGAATCGCCTTCCCGATGGTTGCATCGATGGAATTTGGCACGGTAGTTTCGGCCCAAACGGTTTTTCCATCCGTCTTTGCTTCTATTTTATAACTTTGACCTGGTATTACCGAAAACGGTAAAATGTAGGCGCAACTGTCGCTCCAGGCAAACCGGCCGATTTCTTCCCCACCTTCAAAAAGCCGGATATCTGCATTTTTTATGGCCTCGAAAGTTGTTGTTGAAACAATTGCCCGTGAATAACTCAGATACACAGAAATGGTGTCTTTTCCTGTTTCGAGGATACCATTCAAAACCATTTCGTGGGCCTTTTCGTTTTCTTCAAGGTTCACATCGCGGATGCATCTAAAAAAAACTGCAAGAAACAGCCATAGAAAGACCCCGTATTTTTTGATAAACGTCATTTTCTTTTAACCCTTACAGGGGAAGTTATTGTTTGATTTTATACAACGGAACCTGTATTTTTAGTTGAAGGTATTTATTCCGGTGTGTGGTGGCAAACGGAACATCCGGGTCGTAAACCATACGCTGGTATTTTAACCCGTAGGCATATTCCAGGATAATGTCCATTCCTTTTATATCTGCACCGGCGCCAAGTTTTAAATTATAGGTGGTTTTGTTAATGTCGATATTTTTGTTTAGCGACCGGGCAAATTCAAACTCCGGATACACAAATAAACTTTTATTCAGAAAATATTTGATACCCCCTGAAACAGTTAATAAATTGAAAAGCGTATTTCGGAAATTGCCCCAGACAGGTTGCTCCCCAACTCCATACCCCCCTGGTCCAATGGGATCGGATTCGAGGGTCACATCGTTCGAAAGGTTATAATAATTTATCTCCACAATTTGATGGATTTTTGGTTTCCAGTGGTCTTCTGCAAAAATACCAGCCGACCAGCCCCACCCGTTGTCCATCGAATTATTGTTGTTCGAACCGAGATGTTGGGCTTCGGGGTAAAAACGTGCTGCACCTCCGGTAAAACCGATTTCGGTGGTGCGCTGAGCTTTTATTCCTTCAATGCCTAATGCCAGAAATAATACAAGTAAAAAAAAATTCTTAATTGTTCTCATTTTTCATTGTTTTTAAAATAAGGCTGATATTTTTATCAGCCTTATAATTACTAATATTATTAATCAGAATAATCAACATAATTCTTTGGTGTTGTAAATCTGTCAGACCAACATTCAGCATCAATGTGTGTATTGGGATGAGTTGTTTCTTCAATGACTCCAGAATCGTAAAGTTCTAAATAATAAATTGCTGTCCAAGGAGACGTCGCAGTATTTGGATTTGAGTAATTATAATACCAAAAACTATCATTGCCTCCAATTGTGAATTGATTTGCTATCCAATGAAAATATGTATTTTCGTCAGATTTTGATAAAGCCCTTTGTCTCCAACTGTGAAATCTTAACTTCACTTCCCAGTGATATCCCATTAGACCCCACACAATTTGACCATTTTCAATAATATCACCATAAATAGCTTCATTCTCCCTACAAACTCTCATTGTTAAACGTTGCTGTCCGCTTGCGGTTGTATTATCAAATAAAATCTCTGCGGATTTTGTTTGCAAGCCCAACTCCATTAAGTTTATTACTATAGGTTTTAGATTTGTATTTCCTTTATTTTCTTTAATTGATAAATCCGGCACAACTGTTTCAAAGGTTCCTTCGAAATGATAAAAAGTGTTATCAATTTTTACCTTTCCTTTTGGATTTAATACAATGGATCGTGACTCATTATAAAATGGATATGTAAATTCCTGACTTTCAGAGTTGAAATATCCTTCTTTACTTAATGAATTCAAAAAAGAAATCGATTCCGTTTCGGTAAAAGTATTTAGTTTTTCCAAACTCTCCTGTCGATAAGTAAACGCAGATTTAAAACCAAGTTTTGTTTCGAATTCTTTAATGAATTTCAATGATCCATTATTCAACACACCAGCAATACTATCGTATGTTTCAAAATCTTTAAAAACCAAATAATCCCCTTCGACATATACATCGGGTTTAATCACGTTTTGTGATTATAGTCCATCCTCTATTGGACAAATGTTTAGTTCATCTTTCTGGCAACCATTAAAAATGGTTAACACTGCTGCT
Source organism: uncultured Maribellus sp. (assembly GCA_964533365.1). Taxonomy (GTDB): domain Bacteria; phylum Bacteroidota; class Bacteroidia; order Bacteroidales; family Prolixibacteraceae; genus Draconibacterium. The sequence continues at coordinate 4,007 of CAZHKI010000380.1, forward strand.
ACCATAGCAAAAACAAATAATTTTTTCATTTCTTTGTTACGTTTTGTGGAATGGGAAGCGGTAACTTCCCACTCCGGGTTTATCATTAAAACTCTGCAACCCGTCCCGAAAGCCTCCGGGTGTAAAGGATCGGGTTGCTTTTTGCCCTTGATTTATATCGGTATGTATATATGCACAGTTTCGGCAA
>CAZHKI010000381.1:0-4169 GCA_964533365.1 uncultured Maribellus sp.
TACAACAAAGATTCATCTATTTTTTTTGTCCACCTAAAATTTCATGTGATCCATTGTATCGAAGAATCTTTTGTATAACGGTTCTGACCCATATTTGCCCCACGTTTTAAGGCTTCCGTAACGGGGAGTAAATTTTAATCTTTTATTTTCTTCAATTTTGTTCATCAGTATGGAAATAGTTGATAAAATGACACTTCCTGTCAGGAAAATGAAAAGAAACTGGAGGGTGACATGAAACGAAAAATAGTTGAGTAATAATGCCAGCCCAATGATAAAAGCATTGATAGAGATAATGATGAGGGTTACTTTTAAATGGCTGGGGATCACGGTCAGCAGACGGTGATGAAAATGGTTTTTGTCGGGGGCAAAAGGTGATTTGCTATTTGATATGCGAATAGTCTCACCCGTACCATGTCAATTAATGGAACTACAATTACTGCGAATGAAACAGACGGGCTGGCTATAATATGCATTGTTGATGTATTTTCAATGTTAAATTCATTGAATTGTATGACCATAACCGAAACGAGCAGGCCTAAAACGAGTGAGCCGGTATCACCCATGAACAACTTGTTTTTGTGGCCAAATACATTATACAGGAAAAAACCGGCCAGCTGTCTGCCAGCGCAAACGACATGATGGAAAACTGGATGTGTCCTGTCAGACAGAACCACACGCCAAAAAAGGTTGAAGCCAGAATTCCCAGACCTGAGGCAAGCCCGTCGATTCCGTCAACTAAATTGTATGCGTTTACGATGGCCAGTACAATTAATATGTAAAAAGCAGACTGGTAATGTAATGGATATTGTCAATGCCAAATATCCCGTGAAAAGAGGAAATCCGTACATCTCCAAGAGTAATTATCAACAGGGCTGCCATAATCTGGACGATCAACTTTTTTCTGGCTGGAATTATAATTAAGTCGTCTTTGAGACCAATAAAGAACAAAAGGATTACTGCCAGTGCAATATACCTGAAATTTATAAAGTTGTAACCGTTGGTTGTTAGGATAGTCGCAAAAATGAATCCGATAAAAATGGCTACGCCACCCAGTGGCGGGACAGTACCATGGTGGATTTTTCGGTCATCAAAAATATCATATAACTTTTTAGCCCTTGCAACCCGCAGGATGGGAGGAATTGAAATGAGTACCAGAATAAAACTAATGGCGAAAGCACTTGAGATTAATAATATTTACATATTAAACATTTTTGGGTTAATGAATAATGTCTCATGAAGAAAAGTATTTCAAAAAGCTTTACAAAATTAGCTTCTTTTTTGAAGGAAGAAAATTATTTTCAATAATTGATGTTAACTAAATATTAAATCAGACGTGGCTTCCTAAGTTAGTTAAAATGAAAAACAAAAATTTTCTGTACCGGGTATATTCAAATCAGAATTTCCAGAAAAAGGGAATCATCAGCAGGCTGATGAGAAATGCAATGATTTGCATGGGCGTACCGATGCGTAAAAAGTCATTGTGCGAGTATTTTCCAATGGATTTGATAATGAGGTTGGCGCGGTATCCCCGGGCGGTCATAAAACTGGAGGCGGCGGCAATGGCAATGGCCACGAAAAAAGGTTTTTCATCGACGCCCAGCAGCCGGGCGGCCATGATGGATATTGGAAAAACCAGGGCCACAGCGGCGTTATTGGTGATAATTTCCGTTAGTACCGAGGTGAGGAGGTAGATGATGGCCAGAACGCCAACCGGCCCGATGGATTTTACCACGTGAACGGCATCGTAGGCGAGGCTGTCGGCGATGCCCGAGTTGTTGATGCCTTTGCTGATAGCAAAAGCCGATGCAACAGAGATAATCAGGTCCCAGCTGATGTTCCGGGTGTAGTTTTGCTGAGGTAGAATTTTAAACCAGATGAGCAGCATGGCCGCAATCGCGACGAAAATAAAAATGTTCAGCCGCATCCCAAACCCATAGGAAACAATTTCGTTGATCACAATGCCCAACACCATCGACAGCAGGAGAATCAGGGCGATCCATCTTTTTCGTGAACTTTTTTCCAACCTAAAATCCTGAATGTAGTTGACCAGGTAAAAAATCTGCGAGCTTTCCCAGGTATTGACAAACTGGTTGGTGGCCAGCAAAACCACATTGTCGCCCACTTTCAGTTTCAGTTTGTTAAGGTTTGCGGTAATCCGTTCGCCGTTCCGGTGAATAGCCAGCACCACGGCGTTGAAATGCTGAAAAAAATTGTACTCGGCTACGGTAAGGCCCAGCCCTTCGAACCGGGGCGACAGCACCACTTCGTATTGCTTCAGTTCCGAAGGATCGATGTGGTTGAGAAATTCAATTCCTTTCAGCCTGACTTCCTTGTGGGCAATGATGTAGTTGAGACGGTCGGCATTTCCGGCTACCAAAATATCATCGTCGGGGTATAATTTGATGTTGTGCCGGTCGGGATAAAGGATTTTATTGTTTCGTTCAATGCTGATTACATACAGCCCGTTTAACCCGGGAATGGTGTTATTTTCCACGGATTGTCCGAGAAGACTGCTGTTTTCGGTGAGCCGGAGGTTAAAATAGTAGTCTTTTACATCGGCGTTGGTTTCCTTAATTTTGATTTTTTTCCCGGGCAGGAGCCAGTTTCCGAATACCGACATATAAATAAAACCGACCAGTGAAATCACCAGTCCCACTTTGCCCAGTTCAAACAGGTGCAATCCCTGAAACCCGTTCTCGAGCATCAATCCGTGAACGACCAGGTTCGACGTTGTGCCAATCAGGGTGCACATTCCGCCAAAAATGGCGGCGTATGAAAGGGGAATCAGGAACTTTTTATAGGATATTTTCATGGCCGATGCCCATTTCATGAGCAGTGGCGATACGTTGACCACGATGGGCAGGTTGTTCAGGAATGCCGACAGAAAGGCTACCGGAATCATGATGCGGGGAATGAGGTACATTACCGGATTTTTTTTCCGGGGCAGCAACAACTGGAAGAGCCCGGTAATTAATCCCGATTGTTTTATCCCTTCGTTTACCAGAAACAGTACGGCAATGGTAAGCAGCCCGTTGTTTGAAAACCCGGCAATCATCTCTTCGGATGAAATAATGCCGGTAGCCAGGAAAATAACGGCGGCGCTGAACAGGATCAGCCCCGGGCGCATCAATTCCAGCATAAATGCCGCAATGATATACAACAAGGTTATCGTTACAATGATCGATTCAGCAGTCATGGTTGAGTACCTGTTTTATCTTTTATTTCCGTATTGGCCGTTTCATTGGCATCTTTAAAAAAAACGATGCAAAATACATTTTTCCGGTTCAACTGAAAAATATTCAGGAAGAAAACAGGAGAGTGAGTTCCTGTTGTGAACAGCGAGCTGTGAGCCACGAGCAAAGGTTTTTCAATAACCAACAACCCATACTAACTACTCCTCAACCGATTTCTCTCTTGCCTGAAGCGAGAGGGAATAACAGGGTGGGGGTTGCAGGGTTCGGTTTTTCAACGCTGTCAGGTTTTTTCAAACGCTGACAGGTTGGGACAGATAGCTACAAGCTACGAGTCGCGGGCAAAAACTGCAAACTGTGACTGAAACTGATCACTGTGACTGATCACTGCAAACTGTCCTTGTGATTTTTCAACGCTGACAGGAGTGGGATTGGGGTAGCGGTTTATCAGTGGAAATTAACGATAGCTTCCACACAGCGCATGGCGGTGTTGCCATCCCACAACTCAGGCCGCGATGGTTTCCGCTTTTGTTGCATGGTATCGAGATATTCCTGTTTGATGCGTTCCACATTATTGCCCACCAAAACACTGGCGCCACCGTGTTCACGCAAGGTTACCGGCCGTTCGGTATTCCAGCGCAGGGTGAGGCATGGCGTTCCCAGCACACAACACTCTTCCTGCAAGCCTCCCGAATCGGTCAGCATCATCCGTGCGCCCATGTTCAGTCGTAACATTTCATGATAGCCGACCGGTTCCAGTAAGATAATTCCGGGATGATTTTTCACCCGCTCCCACAAACCAAATGTTTGAAGTTGTTTTCGTGCCCGCGGATGAATGGGCCAAATCAGCGGATGATCCTTCGATACTTCTCCCAGCAGAAATTTCATCAATGGTTCAAGCACTTCCTGCTGGTCCACATTCGAAGGCCGGTGCAAAGTCATCACAGCATAAGCGCCGTTTTGGGGAACCTGTGAAAC
>CAZHKI010000382.1:0-4165 GCA_964533365.1 uncultured Maribellus sp.
ACAAAATATGGGCTTTTAAGGCTCATTTAATAGAAATTATTTACGTATGAAAAAAAGAATTGCTATTCTCGGTTCCACCGGTTCAATCGGGACTCAGTCACTCGAAGTCATTGAACAAAATCCGGATAAATTTGAGGTTGAAGTACTAACGGCCAATAACAATGTGGATTTGTTGATACAGCAGGCGAAAAGGTTCAAACCGAATGTGGTGGTGGTGGCGAATGCCGGGAAATACAAACTGGTTTCGGAAGCACTGGCCAATGAACCGGTTAAGGTATTTGCCGGAACTGATTCGCTGAACCAGGTAGTTGAAATGGAATCCGTTGATTTAGTACTCACGGCTATGGTGGGCTATTCAGGGCTGATTCCCACCTACCATGCCATAAAAGCAAAAAAAAATGTAGCGCTGGCCAATAAGGAAACCCTGGTTGTAGCCGGAGAAATCATTACCCGGCTGGCCACCGAAAACCAGATTGACATTCTTCCGGTCGATTCGGAACACTCGGCCATCTTTCAGTGCCTGGTCGGAGAATTTATGAACCCGCTGGAAAAAATTATCCTCACCTGTTCAGGAGGCCCTTTCAGAGGAAAAAGCAGGGATGAACTAAAAAACGTCACGGTAGCAAGGGCGCTCAACCACCCCAACTGGGAAATGGGCGCAAAAATCACCATCGACTCGGCAACCCTTATGAACAAAGGATTTGAAATGATTGAAGCCCACTGGCTTTTCGGTCTGCCTGCTTCGAAAATCGACGTGGTTGTCCATCCGCAATCCATCATTCATTCCCTTGTACAATTTGAAGATGGGTCGATGAAAGCACAAATGGGGCTGCCCGACATGAAGCTGCCCATTCAGTACGCGCTGGGATTTCCCTACCGAATCAAAAATAATTTCCCGCGGTTTAACTTCCTCGATTACCCAACCATGGAATTTGAGCCGCCAAATACAAAAAATTTTCGTAACCTTGCACTCGCTTATGACGCGCTTGATCAGGGTGGTAACATGCCCTGCATCCTGAACGCGGCAAATGAAGTGGTGGTTGAGTCATTTTTAAACGGGAAAACCGGCTTCCTGCAAATGTCGGACATTATTGAGACAGCCCTCGGAAAAGTTAATTTCATTAAACAACCCGGGCTCGACGATTTAATTTGGACCAACAATGAAACAAGGAGAATCACACAGTTGTTAACAGAAAACAAAAATTAGATAAAAACGGATGGAGACGATACTGGTAAAAACCGCACAATTATTATTAAGCCTTTCGATACTCGTGGTGTTGCACGAATTTGGCCATTTTATTTTTGCCCGCTTGTTTAAAACAAGGGTTGAAAAATTCTATCTTTTCTTCGATCCCTGGTTTTCGCTTTTCAAAATGAAAAAAGGCGAAACCGAATACGGAATTGGCTGGCTTCCCCTGGGAGGTTATGTGAAAATTTCGGGGATGATTGATGAATCGATGGACAAGGAAGCCATGAAATTGCCGCCACAACCCTGGGAATTCCGTTCAAAACCGGCCTGGCAACGTCTGTTGATTATGGTGGGCGGCGTTTTAATGAATTTCATTTTTGCCCTGGCCATTTATATTGGAATCCTGTATGCCTGGGGTGAAGAATATTTACCCACCGAAAATGTGAAATATGGCGTTGTGGTTAATTCCGTAGGCGAAGAAGTCGGGTTTAAAACCGGCGATAAAATTTTATCGGTTGACCATACCTACATCGACAACTTCTATAAAATTATCCCAACCGTTGTTCTCGACGATGCAAAAACGGTTCAGGTAGAACGCGACGGTCAGAAGGTTGACGTTGAGATCAGCGATTCCGATTTAGCGCTCCTGCTCAAAAGCAAATCGGTGCTTGAGCCCCGGTTGCCGTTCGACATAAAAATCGGAAAAATTGAGAAAGAGTCGCCTGCCGAATTGGCCGGACTCCAAAAAGAAGATATTTTTCTCACCGTTGACGGGCAAACATTCCGCTATTACGACGAGTTTACAAACTACATCAACACGCAAAAAGGAAACCCGGTTGAACTGGAACTGGAACGCGAAGGCCAGAAAATTGTTAAGAAAGTAACGGTCAGCGAGGAAGGTAAAGTTGGATTTTATCCTGCATTGAACCATGCCGATATTTTTCAGTTGAAAACCATTCAATACGGTTTCTTCGAATCCATCCCTGCCGGAATCAGCCGCGGAGTACAAACGACCAAAGACTATCTCAAACAGTTCAAACTTTTCTTCAACAAAGAAGCCAAAGCATACGAATCGCTCGGAGGTTTCGCCACCATCGGCAACATTTTTCCATCGGCCTGGGACTGGTCCCGTTTCTGGGAAATGACGGCCTTCATTTCCATCATCCTGGCCATCATGAACCTGCTGCCCATCCCGGCGCTCGACGGTGGACACGTGATGTTTTTAATCGGTGAAATTATTACCGGACGAAAACCCAACGAGAAATTCCTGGAATACGCACAAATTGCCGGAATGATTATACTTTTGGCCCTGGTTTTATTTGCCAATGCCAACGATATAATAAAAATGATTAACGGGACGTTTTGACAAAAAAAATTCTATTTTTGTAACGAACGAATTATAACTTTGAATATCATGAATTTATTTGTATTGGCAGGATTTATAGGACCACAGGAGATAATTATCATTTTAATTATTGTTCTTCTCCTCTTTGGCGGGCGCAAAATTCCCGAGTTAATGAAAGGCCTTGGAAAAGGGATGAAAGAATTTAAGAAAGCGACCAAAGAAGGTGACGACGAGGATGACGACAATTCTTCTGAACGTGGAAAAATTGAACGTTAATATTACTCATTGAGGTCAGGAAATCCCGGTTCTGAAAAGCCAGAACCGGGATTTTTTTATTTCTAAACTGGTAAGGTTTTTGTAGTTTTATCCGGTAAAATCCAAAAAGCAACAAAAATGAAACGAAAAATTTATCTGCTGTTTTTACCGGCATTGCTCATTGCCGTGATTTTTGCCTGCTCCAGCGGGGGAACGCACATGCATAAAAACATTACCGGGAACGCCGGCGAAATGGTGGTTGTCATTTCAAAAGAGTCGTGGGAATCTGCTCCCGGGAAACTCATCCGCGAGACACTGGCCCAGCCCCACCCCGGATTACCACAGGATGAGCCACTTTTCGATATAATTGATGTTCCCCATGCTGCTTTTAAAGATATTTTCAGGAGTACCCGGAACATCATTCAAACCAGCATCTCCCCGAATACCGATACCGAAGGCATTACTTTTACCGACGATGTGTGGGCTTACCCGCAGGCTACCGTTCAAATCAACGCCAAAAATGCCGATAATTTTATTCGCATTTTTAATGAAAACAGTGAAAAAATTATCTCTTATTTTTTAGCCGCCGAAAGGGAACGACTGACCATCAACTATGAAAAGTACTATGAAAAAGCCGTTTATAATGTTTTGGAAAAAGACTTTAAAGTAACCATGAAAGTCCCCCCTGGATTTGTAATTGCAAAACAGGACAAGGATTTCATCTGGTACAAATTTGAATCCCCTGATATTTCGCAGGGCATTATTCTTTATACATTTCCGTATGTATCCGACAGCGCATTCCAGGAAAGTTACCAGTTGAGGATACGCGACAGTTTGCTTAAAATCCATGTTCCCGGGCCGGCTGAAGGAAGTTACATGAGTACCGAAAAACGGTTAGAACAAATGAATACCGTTTTTGAACACGACGGAAACTATGCTGCTGAAATGCGAGGGCTCTGGCGCGTAGAAAACGATTTTATGGGTGGCCCCTACATTTCGCTGGCTGCGCTGGATGCTGCCAACCAGCGCGTGGTTAATGCTTTTGGATACGTTTATGCCCCAAGCAAAAACAAACGAAATTTTCTGCGCCAGGTGGAAGCTATGATTTACTCATTGAAATTCAACAACCAGAAAGAAAACGACAAAATAAACAGCCAGATAAAAATGGGGAATTGATAAAACCTCTTCTGCCTCCTTGTGAGGAAAAAAAGCGCCGGAGATTTTTAATTCTCCGGCGCTTTTTTTTCGGTTGTACTTAAAAAGTTTCAACTCTTATTTAAAATACAGCTTTTACAATTTCCTTTACGTTGTCCGAAACCCCGTATGTATAAATGTGCAGCGATGGAACATTGTGTGCAACAAGTTCTTTTGCCTGC
>CAZHKI010000383.1:0-4164 GCA_964533365.1 uncultured Maribellus sp.
ATATCGACCACGGAATCGGAAAATTTGCCGGCCTGGTAAAAACCGAGGTCAACGGGAAAATACAGGAAGCCATACGGTTGGTTTACAAAGACAACGATTCGCTGCTGGTTAGCATTCATGCACTGCATCGCATTTCGAAGTACAAAGGCAAAGACGGCTCGGAACCCAACATCAACAAACTGGGTACCGGCGCCTGGCAAAATATGAAAAACCGCACCAAGGCAAAAGTGAAAGACATTGCCCGCGAACTGATTGCCTTGTATGCCAAAAGAAAAGCCGAACGGGGGTTCGCATTTTCGCCCGACACTTATTTGCAAACCGAACTGGAAGCTTCGTTCATATACGAAGACACGCCCGACCAGGAAAAATCGACTGCCGCTGTAAAGGAAGACATGGAAAAACAGATTCCAATGGACCGTCTGGTATGCGGCGATGTGGGTTTCGGGAAAACCGAAGTGGCTATCCGGGCAGCTTTCAAAGCCGTTACCGACAGCAAACAGGTGGCTGTTTTGGTCCCCACTACCATTCTGGCTTTGCAGCATTATAAAACATTTACGAACCGGCTCGAAAATTTCCCGGTACGCATTGAATATGTAAGCCGGTTAAAATCGACAGGAGAAATCAACAGCACATTAAAAGAACTGGCCGAAGGAAAAATCGACATCATTATCGGTACCCACCGGCTGGTGAGCAAAGACGTCAAATTCAAAGATTTGGGTTTACTGGTTATCGACGAGGAACAAAAGTTTGGCGTTTCGGTAAAAGAAAAGCTGAAACAGTTCAAAGTGAATGTGGACACGCTGACACTGACGGCCACGCCCATACCCCGCACTTTGCAGTTTTCGCTGATGGGTGCCCGCGACTTGTCGATCATCCAAACCCCGCCGCCCAACCGCTACCCCATTGTCACCGAAGTCCACGGGTTTAATGAGCAACTCATCAAGGAAGCGATTTCATACGAATTGGAACGGAATGGGCAGGTATTTTTTATCCACAACCGGGTGCAAAATATTTTCGAAGTGGAAAATACCATCAAACGAATTATTCCTGGTATTAAAACCGGAGTTGGCCACGGGCAAATGGAAGGCCCGAAACTCGAGAAAGTGATGCTCGATTTCATCAACGGAAAATTCGATGTACTGATAGCCACCACCATCATCGAATCGGGGCTCGATATCCCGAATGCCAATACCATTATTATAAACGATGCGCACCATTTCGGATTGAGCGATTTGCACCAGTTGCGCGGCCGGGTTGGACGGTCGAATAAAAAGGCTTTCTGCTACCTGCTCTCACCCCCGCTGTCGGCCATTAATCCTGAAGCACGGCGCCGGTTAAAAGCCATTGAAGAATTTTCGGATTTGGGCAGCGGCTTTAACATCGCCATGCAGGACCTCGACATCCGCGGCGCCGGAAACATGCTGGGCGCCGAGCAAAGCGGGTTTATTGCCGATATCGGGTTTGAAACCTACCACCGCATCCTGAACGAAGCCATTCAGGAACTTAAACAAGATGATTTCAAAGGGTTATTCGACGACGAAGATCAAAAACAAACGCAGGCTTTCCTGAACATCAAATTTGTAACCGACTGCCAGATTGATACCGACCTCGAACTGCTCTTCCCCGAAGATTACATCCCCGGCTCGCCGGAACGAATGTTGTTGTACCGCGAACTCGACAACATTGAAACCGAAGACCAATTACACCTTTTTAAAACCAGCCTGGTTGACCGTTTCGGGAAACTGCCCCCCGAAAGCCGCGAACTGCTCGAAGTGGTCAGGTTACGCTGGAAAGCCATTCAGTTGGGAATCGAAAAAATCATCCTGAAAAACGGAAAAATGATTTGCTACTTTGTTTCCGACCAGCACTCACCATTTTACCAGTCGTCCGATTTCCTGAAAATCGTTCAGTTCATCCAGAAAAGTAAAACTTCAGGCCAGCTCAAGGAAATGAACCACAAACTGACGCTGACCTTCCCCAACATACCTAATGTGGAAACCGCCGATTATATCTTAAAAGAAATTATTGGTTTTCAAACATCGTAATCCACAATTAACTAACACTTTCAAGAAATACTGTCAAAAAAATTCATTGGGTTACGCAACCCTTTCAAATACCCGAGCATCTTTTAAACTAAAAACTTTCCCACCAGGGGAAGTAACATTCTATTTTTTAATAATTTATTTCATGTATAATTTGAAAACGGAAATGATGAAAACAACTTTGGTAAGTAAAAACGGAATAATGGGATTATTCCTGATTGGACTTCTTTTTTTTAGTTCCTGTCTGAACAATAAGGAAAACGATTTCTCAGTGGAAACCGATGTGATTTCCTTTAAAAAAACCATTGATGGTGAGGTGAAGTATGCAACAGCTTTTTATGCTTACGGTAGCGAAAGAATCGACTCGGCCAGTGTTACCTTGCCCGGCGGTGATACCTTACACCTGAAAAGTGCATCGGGTGGTTACACTTTTATGCGCGAGCCTGAAGAAACAGGTTATACCACAACACTTCCGGTACAGGGGAATTACCTTTTTAAAATTACCAGCAAAAAGGGCGAAGAACTGACCAGTAACGATCAGCAAGGATTTGCCAACATTGAATTTGTTGTCCCCGACACCATTCAATACGATGCCAACAAAACTTACCTGTACTTAAAATGGACACAGGTGAGCGGAGCCGACAATTACGTAGTCAACCTTCACGAACTGGAAGGGGATGTGGTTTTTGGCGGTTATGTAATGGAAGGGAACGTGACAAAATATTATATTTCCAATATTTATAATACCGGCAAATGGTATAAAACCCCGGTACAAGGTGAAACATACCGGCTCACCATTCAGGCTTCGAAAAACGATGCGGGGGCAACCAGCGAAAATAGCCCGTATAACATCCAGGAGATCAGCATCAGCGAATTTACCATCACCTGGGAGCCCGGTTCCAATTAAACGCATTCTGATTAAGAAAAACTGTCAGTTCGGGTAATCAGGACTACAATCCGGAGAATTCAAAAACAACCGGATGCAGACTAAAAAAATTACCGGACTGACAGTTTTTTTATGCCTTCTTCTTTCCTACTAAAAATATAGTAAAAATATTATAAATATAGTTGTTTGTGAAATTTAAAGTACTATATTTGTAGTAACACTTAAAACGGTTCATTATATAATAATCAAATCAGAAGAATGAAGCCATTAACAAAAGCGGAAGAACAAATCATGCAAATCCTTTGGGAATTGAACGAGGGTGTTGTCAAAGACATTGTTGAGAAGTTTTACGAATCCCGGCCGGCTTATACCACGGTAGCCACGGTACTTACCGTTCTGGAGAAAAAAGGATTTGTGGCCCGGAAAAAAGTTGGTAATGTCAACCTGTTTTTCCCTGAAATCAGCAAAAAAGAATACACCCGGTTTCAGTTCAAATCGTTACTGAGCGATTATTTCAACGGTTCGTTTCCGCAAATGGCTACCTTTTTTGCCCGCGAAAATAACCTTGGCATCAACGACCTCGAAGAAATTTTAAAAGCTGCAGAACAGGAATTAAACAACACCGAAAATCAGAAATAACCATGGAACCTTTATTTTTATATCTGCTACGCGCTTCGTCGGGGATGATTCTTTTTTATCTGGTTTACTGGATTTTTCTGCGAAACGAAACGTTCTACAACGCCAACCGCTGGTTTCTGATGGGCGCCCTGCTTTTTTCCATCGTCCTGCCGCTTTTCCCGCTGCAGTATTCCGTTTTTGTGGAACCGGAAAAAAACACCACTGTTTTCCAGGCGTTAACCGATACTTTCAAAAATGCCAGGCCCTTTCAGCCTGAAGGTTCTGAAACATCCGCCGGGCCGGGATGGAAAAATATTTTGTTATCCGTTTATATTACCGGGGCAGCTATTTTTCTGCTGCGCCTGTTCACCCAAACCTTCATCCTCATTCATTTGATGATAAAATACCGAATTAAATCGCTGAATGGAATCCGCATCGTTGAAAACGAAAAATACGGGTTGCCCTTTTCGTTTATGAATGTGGTTTTTATCAATCCGAAGTTTCATACACAGGCCGACCTGCCGGAAATTCTGGCCCACGAGAATGTGCACATTCGCGGGTTCCACTGGTTCGACCTGCTTTTCATAGAACTGTTAACAGTCATCTTTTGGTTCAATC
>CAZHKI010000384.1:0-4154 GCA_964533365.1 uncultured Maribellus sp.
ACAAAGTACCCGCGATTCGGCACCGATTCGACAATTCCGCGCTTTTTCAATTCTGCGTAGGCTTTAAAAACCGTGTCGCGCGAAAGCTGGCACTCGCTCATAATCTGGTTCACCGAAGGCAGCATTTCCCCTTCTTTTAATTGCTCACGGCTAATCGAATCGATTATGGCTTCAACCAGTTGCTGAAACTTTAAAACATTGGAGTTGTTGTCGATGGTAAGTTTTAGTTGCCCCATAAAATCTTATTTCAAAGCAGAACAGATTCGTTCTGTTCTGTTCTTCAAAACTAAACAAAATTAAAACAAACTGAATATTTCCCCCAAAAAAACAATAGTTGCCAGGATCAGACGTTTTATCCATCAGGATAAAGAGAAGTATTTTTTTCAAAGTGGTTAAGTTTGGTCAGCTATTTAACTTTTCTCTTTATCCTTTTTCATTTTCAATATATTTGTAAGAAAACTCAATAACAGATAAAATGATTCGTGATTTGATCATCAAAAACCGCAGTTACCGGCGATTCGACGAGTCGGTAAAGATTCCGGAAACACAGCTGGAAAGCTGGATTGAACTGGCCCGGTTTTCGGCCAGCGGAAGAAATATGCAGCCGCTGAAATATGTTATTTGCACCGACAACCAAATAACCGGGCAGATTTTCCCACACCTGGGCTGGGCAGGTTATTTGACGGAATGGAAAGGGCCACAGGAAGGCGAACGCCCGGTGGCATACGTGGTTGTGTTACACGACAAATCGCTTTCGGAAAAATATTTCTGCGACGACGGGATTGCCATGCAGAGTATTTTGCTGGGTGCAGTGGAAGATGGTTTTGGCGGTTGCATCATCGGTTCGGTGAATAAAACCAAAATCTCGAGAATACTGGATTTGCCCGAAAACCTCGAAATTCTCTGGCTGGTTGCCCTGGGCAAACCGGCTGAAACGGTTGTTATGGATACAGCCAGTGATAATAACATCAAATACTGGCGCGACGAAAACCATGTTCACCATGTTCCCAAACGCCCGCTGGAAGAAATAATTTACAAAACCTGTTAAAAATAAGAGAGGATGACCAAATGCCATCCTCTCCGTGTTTAACTTGCTAAATCATCCCTTTATAAATAAAGCCTTAATAATATGATTAGCTATCTTTGGATTCTCTTTTAACCGACGGGTGGAATAATTGAACCAGTGCTTCCCGAAGGGAACATAAACCCGCATCCGATGGCCGTTGTCAACAACCGACTGCCGCAATTCAGGCGTCACACCATAAAGCATCTGGAATTCGTGCCTGTTCGCGGGCACCCCGTATTTCTCAATCAGTGCAAATGCATGGTCAATCAGGTATTTATCGTGGGATGCAATTCCAACATACATGTTGTTTTTGAACATGGTTTCGAGGATTCTGAGGTAACTTTCCCTGATTTCCTGGTAATCAGTGTAGGCAATCGTTTCGGGTTCAATATAAATTCCTTTGCAAAGCCTGAAATTCAGGGGATTATCTTCCGAATTTAAATCTCTCAGATTTTCCAAATCACTCATTGTCCGGCGCAGATAAGCCTGCAAAACCAATCCTACATTTTGAGGAAATTCGGGCTGCAGTTTCCGGTAAATTTCAAGTTCCATGTCCACACATTGCGAATCTTCCATATCAATACGGACAAACGAGTTTTTTTGGGCTGCGAGTGCAACAATTTCGCGAATGTACCGGAAACAGGTTTCCCTGTCAATCAGCATCCCGAACATGGTGGGTTTGATGGAGAAATTCCCTTTAACGCCTTCTTTTGTAAACTGTTCGATAATCCGAAAATAGTGATCCCGGTTTTCTTTCGCTTCATCCAGCGTTTGAATAAACTCACCCAACAAGTCGATGGTAACCTCAATATTCTGGTCATTAAGTAATTTCGAAGCCAGCAAACCTTCGTCCATGGTTTCGCCTGCAATGTAGCGCTTCGAGAAAATCCAAATCATCTTTTTGGGCATGTGGGGAAGCATATTGGCAATGATTTTATTCAACATATACTGTAATTTTAGAAAAATGACGAAGCTAAAAGTACAATGAAGCCGGGGTTTATATCTATGATGTTTATCAGCTTGCAATTATGATTTTACGCAGGTTTTTTTTGGAAAAACAGGATTTGGCGAGTCACTCAAAAAAGTATTTTTTTTAACTCTTTCATTTCACCGAAAAAATTATCTTTGTGGCAATTTAATTTTCAACCATATTAAAACAAACTCAAGGATGAAAGGAACATCGTTAATCGTAAGCATTGTACTTTTTGCAGCTGTTGCTGTTTTATATGTACTACATTTTACCGGTACCGGCACTATTGAAGGAGGATCGAACAATTCGGGAAATAACAGTGAAAATTCAGGATCGCTTAGAATTGCTTACGTGAAAGCTGACTCAATCATTGTAAATTACGATCTGGCACAGGATCTCCACGATGATTTCACTAAAAAACAGGAAGCTTACACAACCGAGTATGGTGTCAAACGTCAGACATTTGAAAAAGAAGCTGCAGCATTTCAGGAAAAAGTACAGCGCGGTGGGTTCCTGACCGAACAACGTGCCATTCAGGAACGCGATCGTTTACTTGGAAAAGAACAGGAAATCCTAAAACTCGACCAGGAATTATCAACGAAACTGTCAGAATTGCAAAATACCAACAACCAGCAAATACTCGACAGCCTGATGAACTGCATTAAAATGCTGAATGAAGGGAAAAAATACGATTATATTTTTAATGCCGCCGATGTTCTGGTTGGCGACGAAGCACACAACCTGACCGGCGAAATCTTAAAAACAATGAACGAACGCTACGCGAAAAGCACACAGAAATAACAGGTACTAAAATATAATGAACAGGAATCCGGGAAATCCCCGGATTTTTTTGTCCTAAATAATTAGTTTTACATGAAACAAAATAACGAATGTTTGCAACAGATTACCTGAAAAAGCAGGAAAGGGCAGTGCTGATTGCTTCCCCACCCTTTCCCGAAACCGGCATGATCGTGGTCATACCTTGTTTATACGAGCCGGAGATAATCCATACCCTTGAGTCGTTAACACAATGTGATCCACCAAAAGGGAAAGTGGAAGTTATCATTCTGATCAATCATTCTGAAACAGCCACCCCTGAAATTAAAGCATTCAACACCCGGACAAAAAAAGAAATTGACCAGTGGATAGAAGAAAACAAAACGAAGAAACTGACTTTTTTTTCAGTTGGGCCGGTTGAACTCAAAAAAAAATGGGCCGGCGCCGGACTGGCCCGGAAATGGGGAATGGACGAAGCCATCAGACGTTTTGACCTGCTCGGAAATCCCGGAGGCATCCTGATCTCACTCGATGCCGACACGCTGGTTGACAAAAACTATTTCCCCGAAATAGAAGAACATTTCCGCTTAAACCCGAAAGAAGTGGCGGCAACCATTTCATTTAAACACCAAAAAACCGGATTATGCCCCAAACATTTGCAGGGTATCGAACTGTACGAAAAATATCTGGATTATTATAAAAACGCCATCAATTACACCGGCTACCCACATGCCATGTTTACTGTTGGTTCTGCGTTTGCTGTAAAAGCCGGGGCTTATGTACGACGTGGCGGGATGAACCGGCGCCAGGCCGGCGAAGATTTCTATTTTCTGCAAAACCTGGTACAACTGGGGCAAGTGGGCGAAATCACCACCACCCGCGTTTTTCCCTCTGCCCGCCTTTCTGCCCGCGTCCCGTTTGGTACTGGCCCCATTCTGCAAAAATGGATGAATGGGGAGGAAGACCTGAATGTGACTTATTCTTTTCAGGCTTTTACCGATCTGAAAAGGCTTTTCGAAATCAAGAACCAGTTTTTCGGCGCTCCCGAAACCAAAATCAACCATCTGATTTCAACCCTCCCTGAATCCATTGGCCAATTTTTTAAAACCGATGATTTTATCAAAGAGTTGGAAAACCTCAACCGGAACTGTTCAACACCCGAAACATTTCAAACCCGCTTTTTTTATAGTTTCAACGCATTTAAAATTTTAAAATACCTCAATTTTGCCCACGAACATTTTTACAAAAAAGAAGATATTGACGCCCAGCTTGCTCTACTGCAAAGAAATGGATCACATGAAATTTTAGGTGGACAAAAAAAATAGATGAATCTTTGTTGTA
>CAZHKI010000385.1:0-4137 GCA_964533365.1 uncultured Maribellus sp.
CCAGCGTGCCGATCACATCGTCGGCTTCAAAACCTTCTTTCTCAAGAATCGGAATGTTGTATGCCTCAATGATCCGGCGGATATAAGGAATTGATTTGCGCAGATCCTCGGGCATTTCCTCGCGGTTGGCCTTGTAGTCGGGAAACATTTTGTGGCGGAACGTGGGCGCCGAAACATCGAAAACCACGCCAATGTAACCGGGAGCCTCGGTTTCCAAAAGCTGAACGAGCGTGTTGGTAAAACCCAGCATGGCCGAGGTGTTGACGCCTTTCGAGTTAAACCGCGGCGTACGGATAAACGCGTAGTAGCTGCGGTAAATCAGGGCAAAAGCATCGAGCAGGAAAAGTTTCTGCGTATTGTTTTCCATCATTTTTTGTTTTACAAATTATCGGCGGCAAACCATTCGGCAAACGAAGTAACGGTTTCGTACAAACGGATGCTAAACAGCGAAACACCGGGAGGCAAATGTTGTTGAAGGATTTCGGCAATATGGGCCGAAATATTTTCGGAGGTGGGTTGAAACCCGACCACAATCAGGCGCGAAGTGGTTTTCCTGAGCCGTTCCATCTGTTCTTCAGGAACCAGCCGGTTGACCATCAGCGCATGATCGAAACGGCCGACAATGTGTTTTTTCACCATGTCTTTCAAATCGCCGAAATCGAGCACCATGCCGTCTTTGGGGTGACCTGGCGTGTTGCGGGGTTCGCCAATCAGCGTCACTTCGAGGTTGTACGAATGGCCGTGAATATTCTGGCACAACCCATCGTATTCGAACAGCATATGCGCCATTTCGAAATGAAACCTTTTTGTCACCCTGATTTTTGGCATTTTTCAACAATTTTTTTCAGGATGTGAAAGTACTGATTTTTGATTAAAGTGGCCAGACAAAATCAGGTGAAACTTAATCCGGCAATCACAGGAAGTTTTTCCATCGTAAAACGTAAAATACCCCTATTTTTTGCAAACGCAGGAAATTATGATTTCTGTTGAGCGTTAAAATAAAATTTTAAAAAAAATTCAAAAATAAGTTTTGCTTCGGATTTTAACCTCCGAAGCATTTTTCTCAGGTTAAAACCTGCGGCTGCCAGAATTGAGTTCAAATCGTCTCCAATCTGATCGAGCAGGTAATTTCGGAGCAAGTAGTGATCGTTGAACCGCTGGCCAATCAGCGAAATTTTTATCTGCCATTTCTACCAGTTTTTTATCATATTTGGCTATAATCCGGTAGATTTTTATCGGCAAAAATCAAAACTTATTAATATTATCTTATTGACTATAAATAATCTAGGTAAAAACTAATGTTTTTCAAAATCGCCTAAATATATATTACCCAGAGATAGAGAGGCAATATCCTTTCATATAAAAGCGTTATCGCGGGGCAATTTACTGAATAAACCCTGTTGAGCAGGCATTTCCTTTCCTAATAACATTTCAGGATATCAGGAATGAAATGCCTGCTGATGTCTATTTTACTAATCTAACTCTGTCATAATGTTGAATAGGGTAACTTTGTCCATTCCGATGAAGCGTCATCCCATCCTTCGTTCTGTTCAAGTACTCCGTCAGACAGTGTAACTTGCGATTCTGGTATTTTCCAAAAACCTTTTGTTGCATTATAACGGGTAATAAAATCATACGAATTATCGAATTTGTATGTGTCTGCTTTACCACGGTTAGTAATAGGCTGCCCTGTCTGATTGGAAACAATTTCAGCAATATCGCCCCAGCGGCGGAGGTCATTCCAACGTAATGCTTCGAAACACAACTCATAACGACGTTCTTTTTTCAAAGCTTCCTTCGAGAAAGATATGCCCGGAAGGTTTGCACGTTCGCGAACCCTGTTCAACCCGGTATTGGTCTCTGTGAGTTCAGAGTGCATAAGCAACACATCGGCAAAGCGAATGAGTATGAGGCTTTGGGTAAGCCCCAGTTGTTTGTCATTTTGTCCACCGTAGAAATAGGCATACGACTGATAAAGGATTCCATTTTCGTCATAAGCACCACATCCCATGTATTTTTTAGCAAACAAGCCGGTGTTTTCTACTTCCTTTGATGGGTCCCCAGCATAATTTGGCAATTCGACAGCCCTGTCGCAGATAGAACCTTCACGACGATAGTCTCCGGCATAATCCGGATCATTTGCCCAGTCTGCCCAAAGGTCATAGCTTGCCGGACCATTTGAATATCCCTGAGGTATAAACGGGAAGCAAGTTTTCCCTGCCTTCCGGGGGTTAAAAAATTCAATAACACGATTGGCATACCCTGAAGAGTATTCATGGCCTGCTCCCGAAAAGTCAGTTGTATTTGAAAAATTCAATGCAAAAAGGACTTCCTGATTATTATCGCCTGCCCAGGACAGCCCTTTGTTATTGGCATATGAATAATACGGAGCAGTGTACGGGTTGGTGTAAGGCCACAAGTTGCGCTGATCGGAAAGCAAATCGTGCCCACTGTTATTAATACAATCTTCGAGAAACGAAATTATATCAGCTTTTTTTACAGTTCCTCCATCATTAGCAACAGGTAGCTCTGTTTTCCCATAAAAGCCGGTATAAAACAGATAAACACGGGCAAGCAAAGATTCAGCAGCCCACTTGGTGGCATGTCCTAGTTCAAAATTAGGATACTTTGTTGCTGGAAAGTATTCGATGGCTTTTACAAGGTCATAGGTAATTTGGGCATAAATATCGTCGGATGGACTTTTTGGAAGATTTTGCGGTGTTATTTCAAGCACTAAAGGAACCGATCCGAATAATTGTACCATATCGAAATAAAAATAGGCCCGAAGGAAATGTGCTTCGCCCAAAAGTTGTTCCCTTTTTCCATTGGTATCCCACGATTTTACATTATCGATTGTTATAATGGCATTATTAGCACGGAAAATACCACTGTAACGGGCAGACCAGATATTTTCGAACATACTTAGCTTATTATTCAACAAACGATCGGCACTTTGGGCGCCCCGGTTACTGGTACTTCCTCCACCCAAACGGTCATCTCCAGCCAATTCAGAAATGTAGAAAGGATTATCTTCGGGACTTATAAGCGCATTATTCATCGTACTATAGATTCCCGTGACCATTTGAACTGCATCGCTTTCGGTGCTGGGAAAGTTGGATGTATCCTTCTTGGTGAAATTTTCAGTATCGAGAAAAGACTCACATCCAGCTAAAAGAAGGAGACTTGTTACAATAATATATCTTAAATTTTTCATTTCTTATCGCTTTTAAAATACAATGTTAATACCTCCCATAATTGTTTTAGGACTTGGATAGTATCCGATGTCGATACCAGAAGCCCAATTTTCGTCATCGCCATAACCTACTTCAGGGTCGAAGCCGGAGTATTTAGTAATAGTGAACAAGTTTTGGGCAGCTACGTATATCCGAAATTTTTGCAACGGAAGCATTTGGAATAACTGCTTCAAATCGTAGCCAATTGTTATGTTCGATATTTTAAGATAGTCGCCATCTTCAAGGTAGATATCCGACAATTCTTTAAAATTAACATCCTTACCATGTGTAAACCGTGGATATCGGTTGGTCGAACCTTCACCTGTCCAATATTTTGTGTACACATCGGTCGTATAGTTGTTATTAGGCGAGTTT
The DNA here is from genome assembly GCA_964533365.1 of uncultured Maribellus sp. Lineage (GTDB taxonomy): Bacteria > Bacteroidota > Bacteroidia > Bacteroidales > Prolixibacteraceae > Draconibacterium. Next base: position 3,609 of record CAZHKI010000385.1, read on the forward strand.
GAAAATTCGCGGTAGCATTTGGCAATTTGCTGACCAAATGCGCCGTAAGCATTAGCCGAAAGATCGAATCCTTTGTATGAACAGCTAAAATTTAACCCCAGTGTGTATTTAGGATGAGGGTTGCCTATCATGGTTTTGTCATTATCATCGATTATTTCATCACCATTTTTATTGACGAAGATCAAATCGCCGGGCACAGGTGTTTCCTGAATTGTGACTCCCCCATTGTTTATGAACTCGTTAATTTGAGCCTGATTTTGAAAAACACCGGCTGTTTCATATCCCCAAAAGAATCCCATTGGGTAGCCAACCTCAACCCGGTAAAGTTCATCTGTATTTTGTGCCAATACATTTTCTGCGCCATGAATAATTCCTTCTTCGTTGGCAATACGGGTAACTTTGTTTTCGTTCCGTGCAAGACTAACCCCTGCGCTATACTCAAAATTTCTTTTTTTGTCGGTCCAGTTTAGTGCAACTTCAAATCCTTTATTATCTACGTCTCCACCATTAATGTATGGTGCCCCTGTTC
>CAZHKI010000386.1:0-4133 GCA_964533365.1 uncultured Maribellus sp.
AGGGCATTTCAAGGCTTAGAAAAGAGTTCTTCTGAAATTCGAGAAACCGGTTTTCAGGAATGACCACATCGTAACGTCCCGATTCGTACAACAGTTCTCCAAGCGCTTTCATTGTCGTGTCAACCGACTGGATGTCGTAAATCACAGTGTCGAGGTTGAATTGCCGTTTGTAAAAAATTCGTTGAAGTGAGTCGGCTTTCAAATCATGGTAATTACCGTCAAGCGTACGGTTGACGAGGAGCAGGCTTTGTATGTCAGCCGGAAGTTCTTTTTCTCCAGGTTCGGCAATTTCAATCCAAAGCGAGCGGGTGGTGACACACGATATTGAAAACAGTGCCAAAAAAAACAGGATGAAGTATTTTGCTTTTGTAACAATCATTGGTTCCACTTTTTATGAAACGGGTTAATAAATGCCCCAGAATTTCCTCAAAAACCATTCCATGCCGAGAGTTAACAGCAAAACAAAAAAGAGCCAGCGCAGGTTCAGTAATTCGTTTATCATCTCCTGAAAATAAACAACCGGTTTCAGTTGGTTACTGGTTTTTATCTCTTTCACCAGTTCGTCAACCTGACCAGGCAGGAAAAAACGCCCGCCGCTTTGTCCGGCCATTTGATAAAGTACCTGGTGGTTGGCGCGGGTCTGAATGTTTTCCAGGTTAACCGGAATTACAGTGAACCGCCCGTTTTCGGTGAATGTTTCGTTCCCGATGGTTACCCGGGCCGTAAAATTGTAATCTCCGGTGGCAAAATGGCCTGCATTCAAGGAATAACCATTTCCCATCACATCGAATGAGAAATTCAGTGTTTCACCGCTTTCATTTTGAACTTCGATGGTTACCTCTTCGTTGGTGACCACTTCGTAAGCTTCGTTATAAACTTCGGCTTTCATTACAATGTCGTCGGTTTCGGAATATACCGGCTGGTAATCAACGATGAAGTTGTCTTCGTTTTCGCGCAAGGCAAGGTATTGCACCAGTTGGTTCACCAGTTCGTTGAACTGATCCTGATTTTGATTGAAATAGGAATTATACAGCCGCCAGCGCCAGATTCCTTCTCCGAAAATAAACCCGGTTTTACGTCCGTTGAGGGTTCCGGTGGCCAGTAACGGCCTGCCGGTTTCAATGTTTTTAATTTTCTGGTAAAACAGGATGCTGAATTCGGGATTGAGTTGAAAATCGGCAAAAGGCACCTGCAGCGGGGGAAAACGGAACAACAGTTCCCTGAATCCTTCGCTTACATTAAAAATGCGGTAAGTCTCATTCAGTATGGCTTGTGCTTCCTCGCCCGAACCAGCCAGCGGCATAATTTGAACTCCCTGCGATAAAGTATTCAATTGGGGCAGAAACGTTTTGTTCCCAACAATAAACAGAATAGGAATCCGGTTCTTTTCTGCCGTTTCAATAATTGCTCCGGCCGATTTTCCGGAAGTAGGCAACTGGTTTAGAACTAAAAGGTTGTATTCGTTCAGGTTCGATGGATAGGGCTCTTCCGTAAACACCGAAACGTCGTAGGTTGTTTGCATTTCAAGCGTGTTTTTTATGGCGCCGATATCGGGGTGTGGCCCGTCGGAAAGAATCAGTATTTTTTGTTTGCTTTCCAGTACGTTAATCACAAATCCTGCTGAGTTGTTTTTTGTGTTCCGTTCATTTTCGACCGACTGGACCACTGCAGTAAAGTGTTTTAATCCTGGTGTGCCTGCTTCCAGTATAAACTGCTGCGTGGTGAAATAGTCATTTGTGGCTGGTGTTGTAACCACGCTGGACAATTCGGTATTCCCCTGTTTTACTGATATTTTCAGAGGTAATCCTTTCATCTTTGAAAAATGTACGTCGATTTCAACTGGAAAACGGTTCCCTGAAAAAGCTGTCCGGTTGGCCCTGATATTTTCAATCCGTGCATCGGCAACTTCGGTCGTGTCGCCCAGGCCGATGGTGAAAACCGGGAAATTAACTTCCCCGGCCAGATTCACGGGATTTTTTCCCTGATTGTAAATACCGTCGCCGGCAATGATTACGGCGCCTATATTTTCATTGAAATGGTTATTCGAAACAGATGAAATCAATTCGCTGTAATCCGATTTTTTTTCGCTGAAACTGATGGTTGCACCCGGTTGAGTGCTTTCTCCAAATGTGTAATTTACCAGCGTATAATCAATTCCCAACTCATCGGAAATCTGTTTTTTTATCCGGTTTATTTCCGAAATAGCCTGAAGCGAATCCTGTTCCGAAACCAGAGATGCCGAATTGTCCCAGGTGGCAATAATTATTGGGTTCTGGATCATCTTTTTCAGGTTTTTCAGAAAAGGGGAAAGCAGGAAAAATGCGATGATAAAAACCGAAATAAAACGAAGTGCCATCAGCACCCTTACCTGATTCTTAGTTAGTTCCGTATTTTCGCGGTTTTTATAATACAGAAGCAAAACCACAAATGCCACTGCTGCCAGCAAAGCTGGCAGAAGAATAATCCAGTATTTTGTGCCAAATGAAATCAAAACAGTTCGTTTATTTATTGCCGGTAAATATACATAACTCCTTTTTTTTAATGATGATTAATATGTAATATTACCGCTATTTTAGAAAATGTATTTTGGAAAATATTTTTCGTAAATCATGAATTTAATTTGGGGAAGAATGAAGAGTTTACTTTTTTCACTGTCGCTGATCTTGCTGGTTTCCTGCGGACAGAAATATAATCCGGGAATAACGGTTTCCGATATTCAGAATCACATCAGTTATCTTGCGTCCGATTCGTTAAAAGGAAGAAAACCGGGTGAACTGGGCGATAAACTGGCTGCCGGTTACATCCGTTCAAAGTTTGAAAATGCCGGGCTTGAAATGATGTATGAAAACGGATTTCAGACCTTTGGGCTGGTTACTGCTGCCAAAACCGGTAGTGAAAACCGGTTTGCAGTTGACGGTAAGCCATTTGAAACAGAAAAGGATTTTTTACCCTATGCTTTTTCGTCCAATACAACGGTTGAAGCTCCGGTGGTTTTTGCCGGATATGGATTGGAGATTGATAAAGACACACTGCAATGGAACGATTTTGAGGGAGTTGACGTTGCCGGGAAATGGTTGCTGGTACTACAGGGCGATCCCGACCTTGAAAATGCACAAAGCCCGTTTCTTGAATTTTCTTCAGAACGAGCTAAAGCGCTCACCACTTCCGATAAAAATGCAGCCGGTTTGATTTTGGTGGCAGGTCCGGCTTTCAGCGAAAACGACCAGCTTTCATCTTTATTTTTCGATAAAAACAGCAGCCGGTATTCCATCCCGGTCATTCAGGTTACCCGTGCAGTTGCCGATCGCATTCTGGTACAAACTGGCGAAACGGTTGCCTCTCTCGAAGCGAAAATGATGGAACAAAAGAAACCGGTTGCCCTGAATACGGGTATTACAGTTTCAGCTCGGGTTGATGTGTCGCTGGTTGAAACTGAATCGCAAAATGTGGTGGCGCTTTTACCCGGAACTGATGAAACGTTGAAAAACGAATACATTGTGGTCGGTGCACATTACGATCACCTGGGAATGGGAGGCCCCGGCTCAGGCTCACGGGCCGTGGATACAGTTGCCGTTCACAACGGCGCCGACGATAATGCCTCGGGCGTTACCGCTGTTATCGAACTGGCCGAAAAAGCTGCACGATCGAAGAATTTCAAAAGAAGCATTATCTTTGCCGCGTTTGGAGCCGAAGAAATGGGGCTCGTCGGATCGAAAGCCTTTGTACAAAACCCACCGGTGGAAACGGATAAGATGAAGGGAATGTTCAATTTTGATATGATTGGCCGGTTGGATACCGCTTCGAATGCACTGAGCATTGGAGGAACTAAAACGGCTGCAGAAACCGAGGATTTGCTAAACCGGCTGAATCCGGGCTTTCAGCTTGCTTTTTCCGAAGAAGGTGTGGGACCGTCGGATCACGCTTCGTTCTACCTGCAAAATATCCCTGTTTTTTTTATTTCAACCGGTGCCCATTCCGACTATCACACCCCAACCGACGACGTGGAATTTATCAATTTTGAAGGTGTTAAAAAAGTAACAGAATATTCCTGGTCCCTTTTGGAAGATATAGCCAACCGTTCCGCATCGCTAACGTTTCAGGAGGCAGGGCCAAAATTCCAGCGAAGCCGTGGG
>CAZHKI010000387.1:0-2397 GCA_964533365.1 uncultured Maribellus sp.
GGTACCCCGAAGGGTACAACAGATTTCGAGTCTGCCCCGATCGACCACTCCGGCAGCTCTCCATTTTTCAGGGCCGAAAGTAATAAAAATTTTCGCTTTTTTTCGGAAAACATTTCCATTGTTTTTTCTCATTTACTACTTTGGCACCCAAATTTTTTAAATTTTATGAAGAGAAGTTTTATTTCCATATTCATCCTAATCATTTCCTTTTCTATCCAAACGGTTACGGCACAGCGAAATAGCGTACAAAAAGAAAAAAAGCCAAAAGTAGTTGTAGGAATTATGGTTGAAAACATGCGCCCCGACTACGTTCAGCGATACTGGGAAAAGTTTCAGCCGGGTGGTTTTAAACGGTTATTTACCAACGGAGCGGTTTGTACCAATGTGAACATTACCCAGCATGTTCAGAATTATGCCAGCGGAACGGCCACACTTTTTACCGGGGTTAGCCCTTCCAACCACGGTATTATCGATAAAACCTGGTACGACCGGCTGAAAAAAAAGGAAATTGACTGCACCGAAGACAGTTACTATTTTACGGTTGGCGCCGATACCAAAGCCGGAAATGCTTCACCGGCCAAATTGCTTTCAACGACCATCACCGACAACCTGAAGATTTTCAGCATGGGAAAAGCAAAAATTTTCAGCGCTGCCATGAACCGCGAATCGGCTATCTTTTCAGCCGGACATGCCGCCGATGGCGCCTATTGGTTCGACGAAGAGAACGGACGCATGGTTTCCAGTTCGTTTTATGTCAGCACTTTCCCCGACTGGGTGCGCCTTTTCAACAGCGACAACCGCGGTGAAGCATACAGTTACCGCAACTGGACCACCCTGCTGCCCGAAACCAGTTACACCGAAAGCCTGCGTGACGACTACATCCTCGAAAAAGGTTATTTCGACAAATGGAACATATTCCCGCATACCATCAGCAAGTACATCAAACAGGCCGAGAGTTTACGCCCGCTGAAAACCACCCCGCTTGCCAACCTCATTATCAAGGATTTTATCATTCAGATGATGGAAAACGAACCCATTGGAACCGATGATGTGACCGATTTTGTTACCGCTGTTTTTTCGTCGATGGACTACGAAAACGGTTCATTTGGACCGGCCTCGCTCGAAATGCAGGACAGCTACCTCTACCTCGACCAGTACATTGCCGAACTGATTGAATTTACGGAGAAAAAATACGGAAGCGAAAACGTACTTTTCTTTCTGACGGCCAACACATCGGCATCGTACCCGGTAGATTACCTGAAAGAAGAATTCCATATTCCGGTTGACAAGTTTATGCCCGAAAATGCCATCGCCTTGCTTACCTCATTTCTGAACATAACCTACGGCGAAGAACAATGGATTGAATATTATTCCGATTTACAATTGTACCTCGACCACGAACTGATTAACAAGAAAAAACTGAACCTTAACGAAATGCGCGATGTCACCTCAAATTTCATCAACCAGTTCGAAGCGGTGCAGGTTTCATTACCGGCCTACCAACTCGAACAGGGCAGTTCGGCCAACGGTTTTCTGGCGCCACTGTTTAAATCGTATGCAAAAAACCGTTCGGGCGACCTCCTCTACTCGCTGAAAGAAGGCTGGCAGCCGTTTTACAAATTCAAAAAAGTTAACTATACCGACCAAACCCATATCCCGCTGGTATTTTATGGCGCCGGTATTCAGCCGCAAAAGATTGTACGAAAATACAATGCCACCGACCTGGCGCCCACCCTCTCAATGTTGCTGCAAATTCCGGCCCCCGACAAATCGCAGGGGCAAATTATTGAAGAATTGATCAAATAAAACAGTCCTCATTATTCACATACTATTAAAATCACCGAAATGAATTTTTCCTTAGCATCCCGTGTAAAAATCAAGGTATTCCCTTTAATGATTCTGCTTTTTGCTGTTTCAGGGAATCTTGCTGCCCAATCGTCAAACCTGTTATTTGATAAAAGCAAGAATCTGCTGAATGCATTTCATTATTCACCCGGAAACTCCATTATCGTTAGCGGACACCGCGGGGGAATCGAAGACGGGTTTCCCGAAAACAGTCTGGAAGCATTTCAGCATATTCTTAGCATAATGCCGGCTTTTTTTGAAATTGATCCGCGGCTGACCAAAGACAGTGTGATTGTTTTAATGCACGACGAAACCATTGACCGGACAACAACCGGCTCGGGAAAAGTATCGGAATATACCTGGGAAGAACTTCAGCAGTTCCGGCTGAAAGATCATCAGGGAAATGTCACTTCCTTTAAAATTCCTCGGTTAGATGAAGTAATGGATTGGTGCAAGGGTAAAACCGTCATTGACCTCGACAAAAAGGATGTACCGATGGAAATGATTGCGACGCTCATCAGTAAAAAACAAGCTGAAAACTTCGTGATGCTA
>CAZHKI010000387.1:2407-4132 GCA_964533365.1 uncultured Maribellus sp.
CGGGGAACAGGCACGGTTTTACTACGACCGTTTTCCCAATATCAAACTTTCGGCCTTTTGCCGGAACACCCAGGAATACAACGACATGACCAGTTCCGGAGTTCCCTGGGAAAATATGGTAGCTTATGTTGGCCCGACCATTAATGAACAGAATGAAAAAATAGTAGAGCTTCTTCATGCAAACGGGGTACGTTGTATGATTTCGCTGGCGCCTACTCACGACAAACTGAAAACTGCCGAAGAACGAAGAACCAACTACCGTGCTGAAATCGCCAAAAAGCCCGACATCATTGAATCGGACCGGCCACTGGAAGTTGGCCGCGTTATCATGGAGTGGTAAATGATTGGGAATTTCCTTCTTCCAGGGAATATCGTAACTGGTCTAACATAATCGGCACATCTTCTTTGTCAACGCCCCAGGCCAGCAAATGATGGAGGTCTTCTTCAAAAATTTCAAGGAATTCGGCTTCGGCAAACCCGGTTTCTGAAATCGATTTTTTATAATAACCGAGCGCCGGTTTCCGGTTTCCCTGGCTCCACTGCACATGCCCCATGTTCATAAAATCGTGTTTATTGGGTTCATCGTTCATCAGTTTCAGAAAATATTTCTCGGCTTGCTCTTTTTTACCGGTAACAAACGAACACCAGCCAATGGGCCGCCACACTTTCTTGTTTCCGGGCGCGAGATATTCCACTTTGAAATAACTTTTAAGCGCCTCTTCATACAGTCCCAGTTCGAGTTGGCAATGTCCAATAGAGAGCTGAATATTGAGGTTTTCGGGTTCCAGTTTTTCGGCCAGCCGGTAATACTCCAGGGCTTTTTCAGGATTTTTCAGTTTTCGGTAACACAAGGCAATTTTCTTGAGGTTCCACGAGCGGTTTAACTCAAACAACTCGGCTTTCAGGTAAGCATCGAGCGCCATGATGTAATCGCCCGATTCCAGATAACAGAATCCCACTTTCTGGTACAACTCACCACTTTTTTCGATGGTGAGCAGGTAGTTAAAAATTTCGGCAGCCTCGGTAAAATAGTTTTTCGAGAAGTAGTATTCTGCAATATTACGCAACATCTTTACATCTTCTTTCAGGATTGATCCGAGCGCAGTTTTATTGTGAAAGTCGAACCGCCAGTTAAAAATATCCTCGAAATCGTTTTTCCGGGGATGCAACTTATAAAACCGGTACAAATCCTGAATATACTGGTTGGAAATAAATTCAGCTTTTCGTCCGGGAGCAGTGAGTTCCTCGTCGTTTTCCAGTTCGGTAAGCTGGTCCATTTCCGCTTTCATGCCACGGGCCATAAATTCGCGGTTTTCTTCCGGGAGGTTCTGGATGCTCAGGCAAAAAGAATATTTATCGGAGTTGCACAACACCGGTGCGCTGTTGATGGCATGAATAAACTGACGGTTTACCGGCTCCAAAAGATCAACGAAACGGGCAATTTCAGGATTTTCAGGAAAAAACGGGATAAACCAGTTGGTAAATTCGCTGAAAAACGGGAACATTTTTAACATCGAAAACGAGCCGATAAAAACATCGGCGCCTTCCATTTGCAGTTCTGAAAACTCTTCCATTTTATCCATCAGTCCCGGTGAACCTTTAAAAATCTCTTCCCATTCAGGATTTTTATCGTCGCTCCAGCCTTCGTCCATTAAACTGTCGAGGTTGATTTTGTCTTTCAGATTCGGGCTTATTTTAATCATCTCGGGGATGATTTCATCTTTG
>CAZHKI010000388.1:0-4123 GCA_964533365.1 uncultured Maribellus sp.
AACCTTTGAAAAATCAACCGAAATGGCTTTCAGCGGAATCCACATTGTCCAGCCTGAGATTTTCAGGCTGATGCCGGCCGAAAACCGTTTCTCCATCATTGACATTTACCTTGACCTTGCGAAAACCCGGGTAATCAAAGGTTATTTCGACGAGTCGGATTGGTGGATGGACGTGGGAAAACCCGACGAACTGGAGGCTGCAAGAAAATTGCTGGAATAATACTTCAAACCTCAACGATTCAAACGAGGCTACTTCAAAATTTTATAATTCCGGTATTCGAAAAGCCGCACGCCAAAAAGTTTTTCAATGCGGTACAATATCCGGTATTTAAATTTCATGTGCGTTTTGTTCAAATCCACTTCCACGGGCCAGTTCAGCCGCCGGATTCGTTGTTCCATCACCGCCGGGTGCGTCCCTTCGAAACGGGCCAGCGCGTCGTATTTCCCGCTGTAATTAAATTCCCCGGCAATGGCTTTTTCGCGCGCTTCCTGCTTTGTAATTCCATCGTAATACTGTCTGACCGAATTGATTTTCTGCTGCATTGATTTGGGATGGCGCACCCAGCCGTAATGGTAAATTTCGGCATTGACCGGCGCTACGTTCAGTTTTTCGCCGTTTTTTCGGAAACCCTGTGCATCGCGGTACGAACGGATGGATTTGTTGTTGCGGATGATCCGGATTTCGTTGCGGTACCACTTGCGCGAATCGCCCACGTAATCGTAAGTCCCGTAAAAATGTTTATACCGGAACAGCAACCCATCCACCTCTTTCCGGTTTAAATTTTCACGCATGGCTTCGCGGATGGCCGGCAGGTATTTTTCGTGCACCACTTCGTCGCCCTGAATATAAAAACACCAGTCGTATTCATCCGGAACAGCAGCAAATGCCTTGTTGGTTTCAACGGCATAAACCCTGCCTCCCTCTTTCAGGCAATCATCCCAGATGGTATCAACGATGGAAATTTTATCCGGATCAATAGTTTCTATGATTTTGCGGGTGCTGTCGCCCGAATTGCCGACGGCCACCACAAAATGGTCGCACACGGGCAGTACCGATGTGATGGCTTCCACAATAGGAAAATCGAACGTTTCGGCGTTCCGGATAAAGGTAAAACCACAAACTTTCATAAATTATATCATTGACTGGCCAGTTTCTGAAGAATCGATAGCTGACCGCTTTTTTTGCAGGTTTCTCATGTGAATAAAAAATTCGATGGCCGCGATGAGCATAATTGTATTCCCAAGAAGTTCCAGTCCTTCTTCGGTTGCAGCTTTGGCAAGCCGGTAGCTGTCGTCGTGGTAGAGCAACTGCCAGAACTTTGCCCGGCCAAACAGGCGGCTGAAAATGTAGGTAATCAAAAAACCGGAGAAAAACCACCCCGATGCCGGAACGCTGAAGAACCCGGCAGTGGCCTGTTTCAGTTTCTTCCAATCGCGGTAAACCAGCCAGCCAATGACGCCCAGCACCAGCAAAGCCGGATAAATCCAGCCGTCAATCAGAAAATTAAATTCACGGATGAACGAAATCAGAAAAAACAGGGAAACGATATTGGATACCGGTTGTATGACAGGCCAGCGAAATCCTAAAAACATATAAAAAAGGAAAAGGATAAAAAGAATCACTTCCTGTCCGATTTCGGTGAAGGTGATTTCCCCAAAATAGCCTTCCTCAATGGGATGGGCGGCATCGAACAGAATCCCTTCGGCTATGCCAAACATCAGCAGGGAATAACCCACCACCCGGAGTGCAACAAAAAATGGAGTAAATGTTTTCATAAACTGTTTCGAAAAAACCAAAAATACACTTTTCAAATCATAAATAAGAGGCTTTAAAAATGTTATTACGCAAACAACCGGACAGGAGAAAATTCCTGACCGGTTGTTTTTCATGTTAGCGTCAATCCCGCAGATTACAGGGCAAGGTGCTGGAATAAGCCAAAGTTATTCAGCAGGCACCAGCGCCACGCTGATGTAGTTTTTTAAATCAAAATATTTCTGAAAAGCCTTTTTCACCGATTCCTTAGTTATGGACTGTACCGTATTGGTATATTTTCCAAATCCGGAAAAATCGCCTCCTTTGATATAATAAGTACTGCTCAGGATGTTCAGCCAGAAACCGTTTTCGCGAAGGGCCACTTCACGTTCGCGCAGCATTTTTTCCTGTGCTTTTTTCAGTTCCTCATCAGTCGGCCCGTTTTGGGCGAAGTGCTTAATTTCGGCAAACACAGCCTCTTTCAGTTCATTAAGTTTTTGTGGCGCTGTGCCGTAATAAATGGCCACGGTATATTCCTCATCGGGAAATTTTGACGACGACGGATTGGCGCCGATGGAATAAACACTGCTCTTGTCTTCGCGGATAACTTCAAGCAGCCGGGTGGATAAAATGCGCCCCACCGCGTCGAGTTCCACCTGGTTCTCCGGTGAATATTCAAAATCGCCATGAAAAACAAGGTATTGGATACTTTTTTCTTCTTGTCCTTTTTTAACCAATTTTTCCACCACACCTTCAGGGGCATCCACATTCAGGTTTCTCCAGTTTTCCTTTTCAGGGGTGGAAAGGATTCCGCCAATATATTTCTCCACCAGCGGTTTGAATTCATCCGGATTGATGTTCCCGACGAAAAAGAAACAGAAATCGGACGCGTTACGGAACCGCTCCCTGGCAATTGTCCGGATGCGTTTCAGGCTGGCTTCCTTTAGCAATTCTTTGGTCATGGGGCGGGCGCGTTCGTGATAGTTGGCCATCACCACAGCCAACGTGTCCTGAAAAGCCGCTTCGGGCGATGCTGCCTTGTTTTCGAGAATCCCTGCCATGCGCGAAATGTACGACTGAAAAGATGTTTCGTCGAAACGTGGCTGGGTAAAATAGAGATAAACCATCTGCAACAGCGTTTCCACATCCTTTACCGATGAATTCCCGTTAAATCCTTCACGCAGTTCGTTAACAAAAGGCGAAATACTAAAAACCTTGTCCGATAACATTTTATCGAGCGTAATATTGTCGAAATCGGCAATTCCGCTCATGGCAAGTATTTGTGAGGTAAAATCGGCCGAAACCTCATCATTCAAACCGTACAGCGAAGTTCCGCCCAGACTCCAGGCGTTGAACAGAATTTCGTCGTCCTTAAAATCCGTGGATTTGATAATTACTTTGGCGCCGTTGGCTAATGTCCATTCCACGGCATCCACATTCTCCAGCATTCTTTCGCTCACCACACGGCTGCCGGCCGGTTCTTCCGAAACCAGCGGGACATCGGCCACGGCATCGTCGTACGACTCAATTTCCGCGTTCGTCACTTTTTCGAGCAATGCCAGCACTTCCTCTTTTCCCGGGACTTTTGTACCTTCCATTTCGGGAGCGGTAATAATCACCACCCGGTTTTCGCTGGTGATCCATTGTTTGGCTAACTGGTTAACTTCCTCCAGCGTGATTTCCGGAAGAAAAGCCTTAAAATATTCAAACTCGTTTTCAATTCCGGGAAAAGGTTCTTCGGTAAGCAGAAAGTTTCGTTTGTATTCATCGGCGTAACTGATGGATTTTTGGTTCGCCCGCTCGTTGAACGATTTTTCGATGGAATTGAGCAGCGCAGTTTTTTGCCGTTCCAGTTCGGTGGCGGTAAATCCTTCCCGTTTCACCCGCTCGTTCTCCAGCATAACAGCTTCCAGCCCTTCCTCAATTCTTCCGTTGTGTGCAACGGCAACCGATGTATAAGCGCTTTTCGGGCCAACCAGTTCGGAATACGACGATTGCCCGATGATAAACGGAGGATCAGCTTGTTGCGTTTTTTCAGCCAACCGATTGTTAATCATGCCGTTGTACAGGTTTTCCTTAATCATTTCGCGGTAACCGTTCAGCGTTTTCGCTTTAACCAGCGGATGTTTGTAGTAAACGTAAGCGAGCGGGTACTGCGCCTCGGCATCGGTGGTGATGCTGACCAGCGTTTCCTGATGATCGGGAATGTCAAAATATTTTTTTTCTCTTGGATTTTTTGCTGCCGGGATTGTTGAAAATTTCTCCTTTACTTTTTGTACCATTTCTTCCTGGTTGAAATCACCCACCACCACCACCGCCTGCAAATCGGGGCGGTACCAATCGTTACGGAAACGACGCAATGCGTCGGGC
>CAZHKI010000389.1:0-4122 GCA_964533365.1 uncultured Maribellus sp.
TATCTCACGCTTGAACAGGCGCGTGCCAATAAATTGCAAATCGACTGGGACAACACGCCCATCTGCAAACCCAATTTTATTGGAGTAAAACAACTGGTTGATTTTCCGCTGGAAGTTTTGCGCCAGTACATCGACTGGACATTCTTTTTCATCACCTGGGGTTTGAAAGGCCACTTTCCGCAGATTTTTGATGATGTGCAACAAGGCGAAGCTGCCAAAAAACTATATACCGAAGCTAATGAATTTTTAGACGAGATTATCGCAAAAAAAATGGTGCAGGCCAACGCCGTGCTTGGCATCTGGCCGGCAAATGCCGATGGCGACGATGTAATTTTATATGAAAATGAAACCCGCCAAAAGGAAATCGGGCGGTTTTATCATCTTCGTCAGCAGGAAAAAAAGAAAGAAGGCAAAAACCTGTGCCTGGCCGATTTTATAGCGCCGCTTGAATCGGGGAAAATGGATTATTGCGGTGGATTTGCCACCACTGCCGGCATCGGAATAGAAAAGTGGAAAGACCAGTCTAGGGCTGAACACAATGATTACAAGGCCATTATGCTCGAAGCGCTTGCCGATCGCCTGAGCGAGGCGTTTGCCGAATGGCTGCACCTGGAAGTACGAAAAAATTACTGGGGTTACGTGCCCAACGAGAATCTTTCGCTGGATGATTTGCTAAAGGCAAATTACCAGGGAATCCGGCCCGCCATCGGTTATCCGGCCTGCCCCGAACATGCTGAAAAACAAAATTTGTTTGCGTTGCTGAATGCACAGGAAGTGGGCATCACGTTAACCGAACATTTTGCTATGTACCCGAATGCATCGGTTTCGGGGCAGTTTTTTGCACACCCCGAATCGCGGTATTTCAGCCTCGAAAAAATCAGCCTCGACCAGGTTGCCGACTACGCCCTCCGAAAAGGCGAATCTGTTGATTTTATTGAAAAGTTTTTACCAACGAATCTGAATTACAAATAGAGATTGAAAAGCCTGAAAACAGAACCGGGTGACTTTGAATAGTCACCCGGTGAATAAAACTATTGGATCATTATTTTTCTCGTTTCCAATTTGTTGCCAAAAACAACCCGCATTAAATAATATCCCGATGGAAATTCTGAAACATCAATTTCAACTCCATGATAAAAGTCGCTGTCGCTGTAAAGGCGTGAGTGAACAGCCACACCCCCTGAATTTGTCAGTTCTACAACATACATTCCACAAGGAGCCCCTTTGAAAACAAGGTTGAGTTTATCGTTTGCCGGGTTTGGCCAAACTTGCAGGTTACCTTTATCTTTTTCGAATTGTTCCACATCAACGGTAATCAGGGTTTGAGTATCGTAGTTGTCGGGTGTTTTTTCGATCAGGCTTACATTATCGGTGGCGACACTGTAAAATTTGTACCTGCTCCCCACATTCCCTTCAAAATCATCCATAACTGTGGTAGTTTTTGTTTTCCATGCATAAAGCAACGTGTCGTTTTCGAGCACATAAATGGTGTACCCTGCAACTCCTGAACCCTTGTCGGAACCTGTCCAGGCAATTGGGAAACGGCTGTCGGTGGTGGCATCGAGCGGATAAATGTGGCTTTCAGGAAGATCGGTATCCAGTTTATTGGAGTACTGATTGGTAATGATGGGTTCGTTCTGGTCGAAGATAATTTCAGCACGGTTTTTTATTACTGCGTTTGTCACCAGTTCTTTTTTCAGCCCAACGGAAAAGCTTACAAATCCCTCTCCCTCAGGCGAATTAATATTGGGCGGCAGAAAACCGGTAAATGGATCTTCTTCGAGATACAAGGTGGTTGGGTTTAACGAGCGAAATTCCCAGGTAACAATTCCCTTAATGGTGTCGAGGCTGCCGGAAACCCGGGTTACCAAGTCAATGGCGGGCCTCATGTCGATATCGCGGCTAAACTCCCTGAGTTTGCTGCCGGAAACATTGAATATGGTATCGCCCCAGCCAAATGATCCAAATCCAAATTCCGCAAGATCAAATTTCGCAAGATCCAATGTGTCTCTCACGGTTACCACATGCGCGGGTGCGGTGGCGGTACTTTTATTTTCAAAAAAGATGGTATAAGGAACCTGTTTGTTTTTCTGGATATAGTTTTCAGGGCCAAAACCTGCCGGGCCAACCATTTCATTTGGGTCGAATGAAGAGACGGTAAATACTTTGTTGCTATGCCTGATGTATTTTGAACAATCGTAATAGCTTTGGGCGGTTGAATATAAGTCCATCAACCCACCGGCAATGGTCAGCGCCGCCTTATAGGCCTTGGCCGGCGGGAATAAATCGACCGCGCAGTTAACAGCCAGCGAGGCAAAGTCCCAAAGGCCACTCCAGAAAATTGTTTTTCCATCTTCGCCTTTGTATATGTTCGATGTTGTATTGTAAGCGGTGTCGAAAGTCTGTTTTACACAACCTACCGGTAAAGCCGAGAGGGCAACGGATGCAGCCGCACCGGCTGCTGTGTAAAGGGTTCCGGTGATGGCATCTTTCAAACAGTCGCCAAAAAGGTTCAGGTTTTGGGTTTTGATGTCGCCCGACTTTAAGTCGGAGGGCGTATTAATGGCATAAATCCAGGTATCCAACTGGTAATTTGACGGGCTTTTTACCCGAAGCATCAGCGACTGGGGAACTCCCTGGGCGAGACAGGGAATAATGACCGGAAATATAATGGCCCCTTCGCCATTTGGGAAAAAGTTTTCGCGTTTAAACGACAGCGGTATCGAATCCAACAATTCTTCATGCCCTAATACTTTTGAAAAACGGTTGGCCTGAAATGTCACGTTTATAAATTCAATTTCAATGCCCGGTAAATCGGAAATGGCAATAAAAAGGGGCACATTGTAAATATCAACATTTCCGTCGTTGCCAAATTCTATGGTTTTGGTGTGCCACCAGTTGAAAAGTACGGTGTTTCTTCCATGTACGTAAATATAGGGGTCGGCCACTTTGGCTTCTTCAATTTTAATGGCATCCTCCAGAAGGTAATCTTGTCCCGAAATTCTTGCCATTAGAGTGTAATTTCCGACGGTGGAATTGTTTAAATCAAAGCGGGCATTCACCACGCCCTTTTGCTGTACCACAACGGTATCGGCCGGAATCAGTACATCACCCTTTTTGAGCCAGAATAAAGTGGTATTATCAATATTACCTCCAAATATTTTGAACGATGTTGAACCGGCATTTCCGGCAACGCCCGGTTCAACATTATCGAGCCCGGAGATTGAAACTGTGTTTAAAGCGGTTGTAATACTGTTGCTGTTTTCGGCCCTGAGAAAAATATTGTATTCCCCCGGATTGGTGTAGGTGTACACCGGGTTCCCCTTGTCCGATGTTGTTCCATCGCCAAAATTCCAAAGGTAGTTTTTGCCGTTGGTGGTATTGTTGTTAAATGAAACTTGCCGGTTAGCCTGAAAGATATCAAATGCGGGAACAGGAGGGTCAAAATTAGATTTCAACAAGGTGCCGTTGTAAACCGGGATGGCATCGTTTCCATTCCCCGAGAGGTCTTTGAAAGTATTGTCGAAATTGAGGTACAATCGCAGATGGTCTTCAGCGCCGGTAAATTTTTTAGTTTGATTGGCTAAAAGCTCCTGCTGGGTAAGCGCCCGTCCCCAAAGCCGTAATTCATCGATAGCGTATTTGGTATAATAATAATTTGAAGCGAATGCCGTTCTGGCACCAATCATGAGCATCCCATTGTTTTTTACAACGGTCCCGGTTACGGTTTGCTGTGTCATTACAATTCCATCCACATAAGTTTTGAAATTGTTCATGCCGGCTTTTGCATCGTAAGTTATGGCAACATGGTGCCAAAGTGTATCATCAATGGAGCAGTCGCCCCAGTTGATAAAGTCGCCTTTGTCGGTTTTAATGGCGGCATTGATGCACATTTTCCCGGTTCCATGTCGTCTGAATCCCAGATTATAGCCTGATGGCGAGTAATCGGCCCCGTCGTAGCCGTTTACTTTGGCAAAAATGCTGACCGATTCTTCTGTTCCGGGGTAAAATTTAACCCAGGCTTCTGCGGTCATGGCCGAATCAAAATCGAGCGATGGAGATGAGGGAACAACCACCAGTTCGGTTTCGTAGCTCGATTTCTGGTTTTCAATTATTAAAGCG
>CAZHKI010000390.1:0-4112 GCA_964533365.1 uncultured Maribellus sp.
AGCGATTACCTCAAAATTGGCCTTCCACTGAACCTTCTGGCTTTCATCTTATCGGTTCTGCTCATTCCGTTTTTCTGGAGCTTTTGATTCATCATGTTATTTTTGAAAAGAAACCGGCTAACGAATTCCCCGAAAAAAGGGTGTTGCCAGAAAAAGTTTATCTTTGCCAGCGATTGAAATAATGGTTCTAAAATAAATATTGAAACTCATTCATGAAGGAGTACAGTTTAACAAACCTGCGCGAACTGGAAGCCGAAGCGATTCACATTATAAGGGAAGTTGCGGCTGAATTTGAAAATCCGGTCATGCTTTATTCCATCGGGAAAGATTCGTCGGTGATGGTTCGCCTGGCCGAAAAAGCGTTTTACCCCGGTAAAGTTCCATTCCCGCTCATGCACATCGATTCGAAATGGAAATTTCGCGAAATGATTGATTTTCGCGATAATTACGCCAAAGAAAAAGGATGGGATCTGATTGTTCATTACAACAAAGACGGTTATGAAAAAGGAATCGGACCTTTTACCCACGGAAGCAAAGTACACACTGACATCATGAAAACCCAGGCGCTTCTCGACGGGCTGAACAAATATAAATTTGATGCTGCTTTTGGCGGCGCCCGCCGCGACGAGGAAAAATCGCGGGCCAAGGAACGTATTTTTTCGTTCCGCGATAAATTTCACCAGTGGGATCCGAAAAACCAGCGCCCCGAACTTTGGAATATTTATAACGCCCGGGTACAAAAAGGCGAATCCATTCGCGTGTTTCCCATTTCCAACTGGACCGAACTCGACATCTGGCAATACATCAGGCTCGAAAATATTCCCATTGTGCCGTTGTATTACGCCAAAGAACGGCCCATTGTCGATATGGACGGCAGCCTGATTATGGTGGACGACGACCGGATGCCCCGGGAACTGCGCAAAAAGGCAGAGATGCGGATGGTCCGGTTCCGTACACTGGGTTGCTACCCGCTTACCGGGGCTGTGGAGTCGGATGCCGACACCATCGAGAAAATTGTGGAGGAAATGATGACCACCACCAAATCGGAGCGGACTACCCGGGTAATCGATTTCGACCAGGAAGCCAGCATGGAACAAAAAAAGCGGGAAGGGTATTTTTAATTTGTGTTGCCGTGTAGTTGTGTTTCCGTGTAACTGTGATAAAATAATGAGAAAACTGATTTAAAATTCCAACGATGTTGGTGACCCGATTCGAAGATCTTGAAGTTTGGAAACTTGCCCGTGAAATCGTAAAAGATATTTATTCTGATTTTAGAGGAATTAGCGATTTTGAATTTAAAAATCAAATCACCAGTGCAGGGATTTCTGTAATGAATAATATATCAGAAGGTTTCTCCAGAGAATCAAAAAAAGAATTTCATCAATTTTTAAATATTGCAAAAGGCTCTTCCGGAGAAATTAAGAATATGTATTATATCGGTGAGGATCAGAATTACATTAGCAGTTCTTTAGCAGAACAACGAAGAGAACGGTGTGAAAAAGAGAAAAATATGATTGCAAAATTCATGAAACATCTAAAAGACAATATAACAGCATCACCGCAAAACAGCATCATCGCAAAACAAAAAAGCAATGACAACAAATAATTTAAATATTCGCGCCTTTCTGGATCAGGACCAGCAGAAAGATTTGCTGCGGTTGCTTACCGCAGGCAGTGTTGACGACGGAAAATCGACCCTCATCGGTCGCCTGATGTTCGACAGCAAAATGCTCTACGAAGACCAGTTGGCAGCGCTTGAACGCGACAGCAAACGAATGGGCCATGCCGGCGAAGACATCGACTACGCTCTGTTGCTCGACGGACTGAAAGCCGAACGCGAGCAGGGGATTACCATCGATGTGGCGTACCGTTATTTTTCCACTGCCAAACGCAAATTTATCATTGCCGATACTCCCGGGCACGAACAATATACCCGGAACATGATAACCGGCGGCTCAACTGCCAACCTCGCCATCATTTTGATTGACGCCGAAAACGGCGTTATCACCCAAACCAAACGCCACACCTTTTTGGTGTCGTTGCTGGGAATCAAACATGTGGTGGTGGCCATCAACAAAATGGATCTGGTGGGTTTCGACGAAAAAGTATTCAATAAAATCAGGAACGATTACGAATCGTTTGTTGCCCCGCTCGATATTCCCGACATTCATTATATCCCGCTTTCGGCATTAAAAGGCGACAATGTGGTGGAAAAGTCGGAACGGATGCCGTGGTTCCCGGGCAGCAGCCTTCTCCAGTTTCTCGAAACCGTTCACATTGGCAGCGACCGTAATTTTACCGACCTGCGTTATCCCGTTCAGTTTGTGCTGAAACCCGATAACCAGTTCCGTGGATTTTCTGCTGCAGTGGCTTCCGGTATTATTTCGAAAGGCGACGAGATTCTGGTTCTTCCGTCGTTGAAAACATCGAAAGTAAAATCGATTGTTACCTACGACAAGGAACTTGATTATGCATTTCCGCCGCAGTCGGTTACCGTAACGCTGGAAGATGAAATTGATATTTCGCGTGGCGATATGCTGGTCCATCCCGACAACCGTCCGCGCGTGGAGCGTCATTTCGAAGCCATGCTGGTTTGGATGGATGAAAATGTAATGGACCTTTCCACCCAGTTTTACATCAAGCATACCAGCAACACCACCAAAGCGCGTATTGATCAAATCCGGTATAAAGTGGATGTGAATACGCTTGAAAAACAGAGCATCGAACGGTTTCACCTTAACGAAATCGGGCGGGTTGTTATCACGACCTCCAAACCGTTGTTTTTCGATCCTTACACTAAAAACCGGCAAACCGGTGCATTTATTCTCATCGACCCGGTAACGCACAACACCTGCGCGGTGGGAATGATTATCGATAAACTGGGCAGTAAAAACCTGCCTTCGCGCATTTCGGCCGGCGACAAGGAAAACATTGCCCTGGGGCGGTCGTTGGTTTCGAAAGAGGAACGGCAGAAAAAACTCAACCAGAAAGGCGAAACCATCTGGATTACCGGGTTGCATGGCTCCGGTAAAAATGAACTGGCTTTCAGCCTCGAAAAAAAATTGTTCGAAAACGGGGCTGTGGCTGTGCTGCTCGACGGCAGTTCGCTCCGCTCGGGCCTCAACCGCGAACTCGATTTCTCGCCAGCCGACCGCGATGAACAATTACGCCGCGTGGCACACATCAGCAAATTGTTAAACGACCAGGGCATCATCACCATCTGCTCGTTCATTTCTCGCAACGATTCAATCCGTCAGCAAGTTGCCGAAATTGTCGGGGAAGAACGGTTTCACCTGTTTTTTATGAATGCCCCGCTGGAATATTGCAAAAACAATAAACCCGATCTTTACGAAAAATTTGAAAAAGGTGAAATTGAAAATCTGCCCGGATTGGATTTGGAATACGAAGAGCCGGCCAATGCGAAATTAGTTTTCAAACCGGAAGAAAACGAACAGAACCTCGACCGGATTCTGGATTACCTTGCGGCAGGCAGAATATTTCCGGTGAGTTAGTTGAATGAAAAAAAGGGTAAAATGAAGATACTGGTCACTGGAACAGCAGGATTTATTGGTTTTCACCTGGCCAATAAATTGCTGGAATTGGGTATGGAAGTGGTGGGCATCGACAACATCAACGATTACTACACCACCGCGCTGAAATACGCCCGGCTGCAGGAAGCCGGAATCTCGGATCAAGCACAAGCCTGGCACCGGAAGGTGGTCAGCGCCAAATATCCGGGCTACACGTTTGTGCGGATGAACCTTGAAGACCGCGATGAACTGAACCAGCTTTTTGAATCCGAAAAATTTGATGCGGTTTGTAACCTTGCCGCACAGGCCGGGGTGCGTTACAGCATCGAAAATCCACATGCCTACATCAGCAGCAATATTGTCGGATTTATGAATATCCTCGAAGCGTGCCGTCAGAACCAAATCCGTCATTTGGTGTATGCCAGTTCGTCAAGTGTTTACGGGAACAGCGCTAAAATGCCACTTTCGGTCAGCGATCCGGTTGACAATCCCATCAGCCTGTATGCAGCCACCAAAAAAAGTAACGAACTGATGGCGCATACTTACAGTCATCTGTTCGGATTGGCGACGACGGGACTTCGG
>CAZHKI010000391.1:0-2057 GCA_964533365.1 uncultured Maribellus sp.
CGCCAGGCCAGCGGGTTGTCGTGCAGTTTGGGCAGAAAAAAATGTATGCCGCGCTGGTCATATCAGTATCAGACCAGAAACCCGAAAATATTGAAACCAAGGAAATCCTCCAGATACTTGACGAACAGCCGGTAATTCTTCCGCAAAACCTGGAGTTGTGGAAATGGATGGCCCAATATTATTGCTGCACGCTGGGCGATATTTTCAGGGCAGCGCTGCCTTCTGGGCTGAAAATGGAAAGCCAGTCGAAAATTCTCGCCACCGGCATCGAACCCGGCGAACCGCTTCCCGAAAAGGAAGAATTTCTTCTCCGGCAAATTGGGCAGGATATTTTATCGGTTGATGAAATCCAGAAAAAAACAGGGACACAGTTTTCCTATCCGGCGTTAAAATCGTTGGCGGATAAAAACCTGATTTTAATCGAAGAAAAAATCAGTTCGCGCTACCAGCCCAAAACCGAAACCTTTGTCAAACTTCATCCCGATATTCAAACCCCTGACCAGTATAACGAAAAGCTTCAGAATTTAAAAAACGCCCGGAAACAGCAAGCCCTGCTGGAACATTTCTTCAGCAAAACCAATGGGTTCCGGTACGACCGGCTTCATTTGATTTCGAAAAAAGAACTTCTGGAAGAGCCTGGTTTCAGTTCACCGGCCTTGCTTGAACTGGTAAGGAAAAAAATACTGGTGCAGTTCCAGAAGCAGGTTTCGCGCATCGAAGGAGATGAAATCAGCCAGGTGGACCTGAATATGCTGAACCAACACCAGGAGAAAGCGCTTCAGGAAATTAAAGCGGTTTTCAAAGTAAAACCGGTCGCGCTCATTCATGGAATAACGGCCAGTGGTAAAACCGAAATTTACATCCACCTCATCGACGAAGCCCTCCGTTCGGGAAAACAAGCGCTGTATCTGGTTCCCGAAATCGCACTCACCACCCAAATTGTCCAGCGGTTGAAAAATGTTTTTGGCCACAAAGTGGGCATTTACCATTCCCGGCTAAACAGCCGCGAGCGTGTGGAAATTTGGGAAAAGGTACTGAAATTTCAATCGGCTCCCGACGAAGGATACCAGGTTATCCTGGGCGCCCGTTCGGCAGTTTTTATGCCATTTTCGAATCTGGGGCTGGTGATTGTGGACGAAGAACACGAGAATTCTTACAAACAGTTCGACCCTGCCCCGCGCTACAATGCCCGCGACATGGCCGTTGTTATGGGAATGCAGAACCATGCCAACATTTTGCTCGGTTCGGCAACACCTTCCTACGAATCGTATTTCAATGCACTCACCGGAAAATACGGGCTCGTCAACCTCACCAAAAGACATGCCGATGTCGAACTGCCCGGGATTATCATTGCCGATGTGAGAAGGGCTTACAAACGGAAACAGATGCATTCGGTACTGACGCCCGAGTTGTATGAACTGATGGAAACGGCGCTGGAAAACCGCGAGCAGGTGATTCTCTTTCAGAACCGGCGCGGTTACTCCCCTTTTGTGGAATGTTTTACCTGCGGCTGGATTCCCAAATGCAAAAACTGCGACGTGAGCCTCACATACCATAAATTCAAAAACCGGCTCACCTGCCACTATTGCGGATTCAGCCAGCCCATGCCCAATTCATGCGATAACTGTGGTTCGGTTGAAATTAAAACCCGCGGCTTTGGCACCGAAAAAATCGAGGACGAACTCAAATCCCTTTTCCGCAACGCTCACATCGAACGAATGGATTTGGATACCACCCAAACCAAACATGCTTTCGATAAAATTATTCACAACCTTGAAAACCGGAAAACCGATATTTTAATTGGCACACAAATGGTTACCAAAGGCCTCGACTTCGACCATGTGAGCGTGGTTGGTATTTTAAATGCCGACAACCTGATTAACTTCCCCGATTTCAGGGCACATGAGCGGGCATTTCAACTCATTGCCCAGGTGAGTGGCCGTGCAGGACGAAAACACAGCCGCGGAAAAGTTGTCGTTCAAACTTCGCAACCCGAACACCCCTTCATTCAGTACATCCAAAGCCAGGACTATCATGCAGCGTTCCATTCACTAATG
>CAZHKI010000391.1:2067-4101 GCA_964533365.1 uncultured Maribellus sp.
TTGAAACGGTGGAACGGGCAGCAGAACAACTTGCGAAAAACCTGAAAACAAACCACGAACTGATTATCCTGGGGCCCGAATTTCCACTGGTGAGCCGCATTCAACTGTGGCACCACAAGGAAATATGGCTGAAAATCGATCGGAAACTAAATCCCGACAAGGTTAAAACCTTTATCAGCCAGTGTATTGCCGAAACCAAACAACAACCGTCCAACAGCAGTTGCATGTTTAACATCGACGTCGATCCGGCATAGTTTTTTTATTTCATAACGTTGCATTTTCATTCAACGGAAGATTTTTTCATAGTTTTGCACATCAAACAAAAAAAAGTGGAGCAGTACGAAATTGACCAAATTTTCAAGCGGTTCGGGCAAATGCAGGCGCTGGTAATTGGCGACTCGATGGTGGATGCTTATTTATGGGGAAAAGTTGAACGGATTTCACCTGAAGCACCGGTGCCGGTGGTATCCATCACCAAACGTAAAAACCGGCTGGGTGGGGCCGCCAATGTGGCGCTGAACCTTCAGTCGCTGGGGGCCAAACCATTGCTGTTCTCGGTGGTTGGCGATGACGACAAGGGACGGAAATTCAAAAAACTGCTCGAAAAATCCAACCTGTCAACCCACGGAATACTCACCGACCCTTCCCGCATGACCACTGTAAAAAGCCGAATCATCAGTAAAAGCCAGCACATTGCCCGGGTTGACGAAGAAACAACCGATTTCATCAGCCCGGTGCTGGAAAACGAACTGTTTTCGGTCATCCAAAACACCCTCAAAACACACCCCGTTGATATCATCCTTTTTGTCGATTACGACAAAGGCGTCATCACCCCTGAACTTTTCAGAAAAGTAAACGAACTGGCGCTGCAAAAAGGTATTCCGACCGCGGTCGATCCCAAAAAACGGATTTTTGACTGTTACAGACAGGTTACCCTGTTCAAACCCAATTTTTCGGAATTTGTGCACGGCAGCGGCTATCCGCTGAAAAAGGGAGACCTGGAATCGTTGAAAACGGCAGCCGAAGAGTTCAAGAAGAAACAGGATCACAAAATGATTTTCATCACCCTTTCGGAACTGGGCGTTTTCATCAGCAATGGCCGGAGAGAACAGTATTTCCCGGCCCAAATCCGTTACATTGCCGATGTTTCGGGCGCCGGCGACACGGTTTTAAGTGTGGCAAGCCTGGCTTTGGCCGCCGGCATTGAACAAAAAACAATGGTCATGATGTCGAACATAGCCGGGGGGCTTGTTTGTGAAAAACCCGGAGTGGTTCCGGTTGACAAAAATCAGTTGATGAATGAAATGAGACTTCAAAATTTTTAAAAGATTTCTGGTTCACCCCCAGCATATTACACAAAATACCATTTCAACCAACAAAAAAAATAAGAGTGGTTTCTGCTAAATTATTAACTTTGAAACCGCTCAAAAAAAATAAAAACGAAATACAGATGGGGAAAATAATTTCGCTGGCTAACCAAAAAGGAGGTGTGGGCAAAACAACAACAACGATAAATCTGGCCGCAAGCCTGGCTGTGCTGGAACAAAAAGTGCTAATCATCGATGCCGACCCGCAGGCAAACGCTACGTCGGGGCTGGGTTTCGATGTGAAAAATGTCCAGTCGAGCATTTATGAATGTATTGTTGACGAAGTTGACGCTCAAAAGGTCATTCTGAAAACTGAAATCGAACACCTCGATTTGATTCCCTCGCACATCGATTTGGTTGGGGCCGAAATTGAAATGCTGAACCTCCCCAATCGCGAAAAGGTACTTAAAAATGCCATCGAAACACTGAAGAACAGTTACGATTTTATATTCATCGACTGTTCTCCGTCGCTGGGGCTGATTACAGTAAATGCCCTCACCGCTTCCGACTCGGTGATTATTCCCGTTCAGTGCGAATATTTTGCGCTCGAAGGGTTGGGTAAACTTTTAAATACCATAAAAATCATTCAAAACAGACTAAATCCTGCACTTGAAATTGAAGGTTTTCTTCTGACAATGTTCGATGCCAGATTAAATTTATCAAATCA
>CAZHKI010000392.1:0-4095 GCA_964533365.1 uncultured Maribellus sp.
AGGAATCCATCAGCAACCTGGCCAAAGACATCATTTTCGGGCAGTTGCGTTTGGTGGTGGCCACCATGGAAATTGAGGAAATCAACAGCAACCGCGACTTGTTTCTGGCTGCAGTTTCTTCCAATGTGGAAGCTGAACTCAAAAAAATCGGGTTGAAACTGATTAACGTCAACGTAACCGACATCAACGATGAATCGGGTTATATTGATGCTTTGGGAAAAGAAGCGGCTGCCAAAGCCATTAACGACGCTAAGAAAAGTGTGGCCGAGAAAAACCGCGACGGGGAAATCGGGCAGGCATTGGCACAC
The DNA here is from genome assembly GCA_964533365.1 of uncultured Maribellus sp. GTDB lineage: Bacteria > Bacteroidota > Bacteroidia > Bacteroidales > Prolixibacteraceae > Draconibacterium. Next base: position 309 of record CAZHKI010000392.1, read on the forward strand.
CGCGAACAGCGGGTACAGGTGGCCAGCGCCGATGCAACGGCTGTTGAAGGTGAAAACGTTGCCAAAGTAACCATTGCCAATTCGGATGCCGACCGCCGCGAAAGGGAAGCCGAAGCCAACCGCCGGGCTGTTGCCGCCGAAAAAGTGACTGAAGCCCGTGCCCTTGAAGAAGCTTATGCTGCCCAGAAACTGGCCGAACAGGTTCGTGCCGACAGGGATAAAGCCACGCAAACTGCAAATATTGTGGTTCCAGCCGAAATCAATAAACAAAAAGTGGAAATCGAAGCCGAAGCAATTGCCGAACAAACCCGCCGCATTGCCAAAGGCGAAGCCGATGCCATTTATATGAAAATGGCCGCCGAAGGAAAAGGTATCTACGAAATCCTGAGCAAACAGGCCGAAGGGTTCGACCAACTGGTAAAAGCTGCCGGAAACGATGCCCAAAAAGCTGTATTAATGATGATTGCCGACAAATTGCCCGAACTGGTGAAAACCCAGGTGGAAGCCATCAAAAATATCAAAATCGATAAAGTAACCGTTTGGGAAACCGGCAACGGAAAAGATGGGAAAACTTCGACAGCCAACTTTATGCAGGGGCTGTTCGGATCCATTCCGCCGCTGGAAGATGTGTTTCACTCGGCTGGGATGGATTTGCCCAATTACCTGAAAGGGACACCTGCTGCTGAAAAGAATGAGGACGGTGTTATCGGGAAAAACGACAATTCTGAAGAACCAAAATTCAAAGACATTCATCCTGAATAATTCCGCAGAAATCGGAAGGAATGATATTTTTACCGGTTTTCGTCGTGAAGACCGGTATTTTTTTGAGTTATTTGTTTTATATCAGAATACATTGTCTTATGATGTTGGAATTTTAGTGGTCGTTTTTTACATCCCGCGAAAAGTGTCAGGAAAACTTTATTACCGGGGTAACAAAATTCTACCTTTGAAGGGACAGCAAAAATTGGAATTGAATGTATCATTTTAGTTAAAAATCGGTTTAACCAGAACATGGAAAAAAATGGAAGTATTCAGTGCACGGAATGTCGATAAGGTTTTTGCCCAGACATATGCTTTAACTGATGTGAGTATTTCGGTGAACGAACAAAGTATATTTGGGTTATTGGGGCCAAACGGTGCAGGGAAAACCACCTTAATCCGGATCATCAACCAAATTACGGCACCCGATCGGGGCGAAGTGTTTTTGTATGGCCGGAAAATGACCCGCGCCGACATTGCCCATATAGGCTACCTGCCCGAAGAACGGGGCCTTTATCAAAAACAAAAAATCGGGGAACAGGCCCTTTATCTGGCCCAGCTTAAGGGTTTGAGCCGCCACGACGCCACAAAAAACCTGAAACAGTGGTTTGATAAATTCGATATTATGCCCTGGTGGAATAAAAAAGTGGAAGAACTTTCGAAAGGGATGCAGCAGAAAGTACAATTTATCACCACTGTGGTGCACAAACCCAAACTGCTCATCTTCGACGAACCGTTCAGCGGTTTCGACCCCATCAATACCAACTTGCTGAAAAAGGAGATCCTGCAACTCCGCGACGAGGGTGCCACCATTATTTTTTCCACCCACAACATGTCGTCGGTGGAAGAATTGTGCAGCCACATCGCGCTCATCAACAAATCGGTAAAAATTGTTGACGGCCCAACCGACGAAATCAGGGAGCATTTTAAACTGAATATTTTCGAAATTCGCTACCGCGGCGATTTCCGGCAGGTGAGCGCTGTTTTGGGGAACAACATAAAAATACTGGAACACACTGAAAACAGCCGCGAGAACCAGTTGAAACTGCAATACATCAGCGGCGGTTTAAAAAATTCGCTGCTCGAAAAATTGATCCCGGTTGCCGAAATCCTTTCATTCGAGGAAGTGATCCCGGGGATGAATGACGTATTTATCAAAGCCGTTGAAGAATCAAATCAAAAGTAAAAAACAAAAAAAAATGAATAAAACACTTCTGATTTTACAGCAGGAATACCTCAAGCGGGTCAAAAAGAAATCGTTTATTATTCTCACCCTGCTGGTTCCGTTTCTTTTTGCCGGGATGTTTGCCCTCATTATTTTTCTGACGGTGAACAACGATAAGGAAGAACGGACTATTGCCGTTTACGACGAATCGCAGCTTTTTCTGGGCGAATTTAAATCCGAAGGATACACGCGGTTTCATTTTATTCCGGAGGAGGAATACCAAAAATTGAAAACCAGCCTGAAGGGGAGTGATTTTTATGCATTGCTGTACATCCCGGGAAACATCTATTCGGTTCATATTGCCCAGTTGTTTTCCGAAAAACAGGTGCCCATTGAGTTAAGCGAACAAATTTCGGGAAAGCTGAGCCGTTTTATCGAAAATGACAAACGCCGGAAAGTGATTGACGAAACCGGGATTCCCGACCTGGAAAAACAACTGGCCGCCACGCGCACCAGCATCCGGCTGAATACACTGAAAATTTCGGAAAAAGGAGAAACGAAAAAAAGTTCGTCAACCGTGGCTTTTATTACCAGTTATGCCATGGGTTTTATCATCTACTTTTTTGTGTTCATGTATGGTTCGATGGTAATGCGCAGCGTGATGGAAGAGAAAAAGAGCCGGATCATCGAAGTCATTATTTCATCGGTAAAACCGGTCGAACTGATGGCTGGAAAAATCATCGGCACGGCGTTGGTGGGGCTGACCCAGGTGGCCATCTGGGTGGTTTTGGGCCTGGTTTCGCTTACCGTTGTCCAGAGCTTTTTCACGCCTGAGTCGGCTCAGCAAATCGGGCAAAGCATCATGGATTCGCAGTCGCAGATGAATCCGGCCATGGCGCAGGCTGCCGATCAGAATAAAATGGTGGAAGTGATGGAAATGATTGGGAACCTCAACCTGCCGCTGATAATTTTTTCGTTTGTATTTTATTTTCTTGCGGGCTACCTTCTTTACAGTTCGCTGCTGGGCGCCGTGGGTGCCGCTGTCGATAATGACGAGGATTCTCAGCAACTGGTTTTTCCGGTTACTTTTCCACTCATCCTTTCCATTATGCTGCTCTTTCCCATTGCCCGGAACCCCGAAGGGCCGGTTGCTTTCTGGGGCTCAGTCATTCCGTTTACCTCACCGGTGGCCATGTTGGCACGAATTCCATATGGAGTCCCCGCATGGGAACTATTGCTGTCAATGTTTCTTCTAATCATCACCACAATTGGCGCCATTGCTGCCGGTGCAAAAATATACCGGGTCGGGCTGCTCATGTATGGGAAAAAGGTTAACCTGAAAGAACTGCTGAAATGGTTGCGATATAAAAATTAAATACCTGCAAAGCTTTTATTTCTATTTTTTGTTATGTTTGTAACATAAATGAAAAACATGATGACATACAACTTTTTTTGTTGTTGCCTTCCATCAAGGCAGGAAAGTGTTTTTCATGAATAGTTTTGATAATTTTCAAAAAAGAGATATGAAACAAGGCTTTCCTGATTTAACAGGGAAGCTTTTTTTTTAAACCGATTAATTAAAATCTTATGAAGGCACAAAACATTTTACAAACCATAGGAAACACCCCGCACGTTCGGATTAACCGGCTTTTCCCGGCTGGTTATGAAGTTTGGGCAAAAGTGGAAAAATCCAACCCGGGTGGGAGTATCAAAGACCGGATTGCCTTGTCGATGGTGGAAGATGCCGAGGCCAACGGAATATTAAAAGAGGGTTCGGTTATTATTGAACCGACTTCGGGAAATACCGGCATCGGGCTGGCGTTGGTGGCGGCTGTAAAAGGCTACCGGCTGATTCTGACCATG
>CAZHKI010000393.1:0-4079 GCA_964533365.1 uncultured Maribellus sp.
ATCATGTTTTGTTCCTCCTTCAAAATAGCGGTTGTAAATTGCATCGAGGCCGTATTCGCGCCGGTTCAGAAAACTCATTTGAAAGCCGTTTTTTACAATGGTTTGTGCAATTTCACCCGAAATATCGTGTTTGCATTCGATTTCATAAATACCGTTTTTCAGGTTCACCGACTCCACCCCGCTGACCGACTGCAACAGTTGTGAAAGCGCCGTGTATGGGGTTCCGTCACCGAACCCGACTTCAATGAGGTATCGTCCGTGTGTAAAGAGTTTACGCGAAAGCGATTCCATATCGCCCACGGCCAAAAGCCGGCCTTCAACAAATATGCCCACCCTGTCGCATACCTGTTGCACCTGGTGCAGGTTATGCGACGAAAAAAGTACATTGATCCCGTGTTCGTTTCGCAACTCAACAATGAGGTTTAAAAATTCCTGGATGCCTTTCGGATCGATTCCGGAAGTTGGCTCATCCAGGATGATTACTTCCGGGTTTTTAATGAGCACATCGGCCAAGCCTAGCCGCTGGCGCATCCCTTTTGAATATTTGCCTGTTTTTTTATGGATTTCACCGGCCAACCCAACCCGGCTGAGCAATGCCTCTGCTTTTGTTCTGGCTTCGTTTTGCGGAATGCCGTTTAACCGGGCGGTATATATCAGATTCTCCATTCCGGTTAAATCTTCGTAAAAGCCAACATCCTCGGGCAGGTAACCCACTTTCTTTTTTACTTCAATGGGGTTGGTGGTCGGGTTGATTCCGCAAACTTCCACTCGTCCCGAAGTTGGTTCGGTTAATCCTAGCATCATCAGGATTGTGGTCGATTTTCCGGCGCCGTTAGGTCCGAGCAGCCCAAAAATCTCTCCTTTTTCAATGGTGAGGTTCAGTGCGTTAACGGCAGTAAAATGGTCATATTTTTTAGTCAGGTCAACCAACTGGATGATGGGATCAGCCATGTTTTACCTCCTTCCGAATTTTTTAAACAGGTAGAAAATGGCAGCCACGACCCCGGCAATGATAAAAATGCCCAGCCATCCGGTTAACACCGGTGTTTTTACCGACATTCGGAATGAAACCGATGAATTTACTTCGGGAGTTTTTGTATCGATTTTGATGACATAGTCGCCGGGAATGGCTTTTTTATCTGCCGTAACGGTGGCATATATTTTCTCGGTTTTCCCGGGGAGCAGCTTTTCAATTTTAGTGGGCTCAAACACCACTTCCCAGTTTTTGGGTTTTGCAGCGTTTAGTTCAATATTTGCCAAATCGGCCGAGCCGGTATTCTGAACTTCGAGTTCAATCTTTTTTTCCTGGCCGGCAGTGAGTTGTGCGCTTAAAAGTCCGGAGGGCGTATTGAGTGTCATATCGTAACTTCCGGTGATGACCACTTCAAATTCCAGTTCGGCCGAGGTAGTCCCCGACACTGCTTTTACCGGTATTTTGTATTTGCCGGCTTCAACTACCGAAGGCGGGTTCACCTCATAGGTGATATCTTTGGTACTGTTGGGTTCCAGTTCAGTAGAGGTGGCCTGCTGGTAATTGGGTTTTATGGCCACATTCCAGCCCCGGGGGGCATCGGCCATTAAAGCATATTGCTGTTTCGTGGCTGTTTGGTTCTTTAAAATTGCCTTAAATGAGAAGGTTGACTTTGAAGTACCTTCCATATTTTTCTGGTCGCTGGTCAACTGGGTTTCATTCGAACCCCCGCTTGAAACGTTGATGGTTATTGGTAATTCGGCAATTTTGCCTGCTTTGGCATAAAATCGGTAATTTCCTTTGTTCACCTGAAACGGAACCTCAATGGTCAGCGTGAAGGTTTTTGTTTCGCCCGGCAGCGTGGCCAGTTTCCGGATATCGTAACCACCAGCGGTTACCGTGTAATGCCACGTCGAAGGTATGTTGGTAACCATAATTTCCTCATCGCTGATTTTACTGCTTTTGTTGATAAGGTCGATGGAGTAGGTGACCGTTTTGCCCGGCGAAACTGAAATGTGCGTGTAGGGTGTGTACAACCGTAAGCTATCCTGCTTTTGCGCGTTTAACTTCTGAAAAGTAATCAGCGACAAAACAACGGATATGAAAATACTCATGTAAAAACTTTCCTTTTTCATCTGTACGTATTTTTAAGGTTACTGATTAACGCTAAATGAGCCAGCCCTGTCGGGACCAGCGATTTTTCGGTTATGGTTTTCTTATTATACCGGAATTGTCTCTGTGTATTTCGCCTTCGTGATAATTTTCTTCACTGATTTAAACAAATCCGGTATGGTTGGCACAGTGGTAGGTTTGGCGCCACATGTGCCCGGTAATCCGGGCTTAATTTGAAAACTCAACTTATCGACTGCATACTGACGGCCATAAGTTTTCGTTATCCCATCAATAATGATATCCATAATGAAGTGAATTGATTCGGTTCAATTTTTTCGGGGAACGAAAATAAAAAATCTGATTTTTTTTGAAAATATCAAACCGGGGTTTTAACACATTTTAACGTGAGAAAATGGTAACTGAAAATATATTCAACCTGAATGTTTATCGTGGATTGACTTAAATGGTGAACATAACCATTTGAAAGCCTGTTCCTGTTTTTCCTTATATAGAAATCAATATCGTTTATGAATGAATTCGGGATTTTAAGCAATGATTTTTTATTTATTGACTGTGGCGTCAGGGGATTGACTTTTATGCAGAATTACGGAAACCGCATTAAAAAATAAACGGGATAAACCGTGTGGTTTTTTTCATGTATGCGCGGTATGCATTGCCAAAATATCCGATGCACTCATTTTCGTCGGCGCGGGCGGTCAGGAACAGGAACAGGCTGGACAAAACCGCCACACCCAGAAAAATCCATCCGGGATTTTTCAGGTAAATTCCCCAGGTGAGAAAAAGAAGCGACGAGTACATCGGGTGTCGGATGTACCGGAAAATCCCGGTATTCACCAGTTTTGTTGTTTTTTCGAAAGTGTGCAAATCGTTTTGTTGTCTGGTTTTTGCCTGCATGCCGTGTTTTTTGAGCAAATAGAATCCTGACATCGCCAGCCCGATTGAAATCAAAAGGAAAATCCAGGAAACGATTTGGGGAAACGAAAAGGGATTCCGGAACCAAAACCGGATGTTAAAAACCAGCAAAACCAGCATGGCTTCCCAACTGAAAAACCGGTAAAATCCATGGCTTTGTTTTGATTTTAACGATTTCCATGAATAGAGAAGAATGGGAACCGAAAGCACAACAAAAAGCAAAACGGATTTCATATTCCCGGTTATGATTAAAGCGAAAGAATTTTGCTGATTTCCAGCCAGTTGTTGTTTATGGTATTCCGTTTCGAAGAAGCTTCAGCGAAAGGAGTAAGCACAATTTTTTGGTTTATCTGCCCGACCATTACCCCGAATTTCCCGTCAAGCAGTGCATTGACAGCTTCGGCGCCAAGGATACTGGCTAACACGCGGTCGTTGCTGGTGGGCGAGCCGCCGCGCTGGATGTGCCCCAGGGTGGACACCCGGGTTTCGTAACCGGGCAGCCTCGATTTTACCTTTTCGGCAATTTCAGCAGCGCTTCCTTCTGAATTGCCTTCGGCAACAATCACAATCCCCGAAGTTTTGTTTTTGCGCCTTCCGGTTTTCAGGAAATCGCAAAGTTGTTCGATGTTGGTCGGTGTTTCCGGGATCAGGGTCGCTTCGGCGCCGCACGAAATGGCCGTGTTCAGGGCGATAAACCCGGAGTGGCGCCCCATCACTTCCACAAAAAAGATGAGGTTGTGCGAATCGGCGGTGTCCCTGATTTTATCGACAGCATCCACCGCGGTGTTTACAGCTGTGTCGAATCCGATGGTAAAATCAGTACCGTAAATATCATTGTCGATGGTGCAGGGCACACCCACCACCGGGAACCCAAATTCTTCCCAGAGCTGGTTGGCGCCGCGGAACGAACCGTCGCCGCCAAGAACTACAAGGGCATCAATTTCCTGGATTCTCATATTCTCGATGGCCCGCTTTCTGGTTTCTTCGGTTTTAAATTCCGGACAGCGTGACGACTTTAAAATCGTGCCGCCGGCAGAAATGATTTTTGAAACCGAATGCGACT